>USLW01000001.1 GCA_900555605.1 uncultured Clostridium sp.
ACCTCCTTTCAACGCCGGTAAGCACAGCCAAAAGCCTACTATATTTTACGGAAAACCACAAAATAGAATTTGTAAAGTTATAAACGCAACACTTCTGTTGCTTTTACTTTTTCATATAACGTGCCGCAGGTTTAAAGCCCGTTTCTCTATGGTGTTTTGCTTCTATGGTGTGTTATAATTACCATCATTCATCAGAAGCACATGCGGCTTAAAAGCGCACCTGATGATGCCGGTGCTTTTTGTCCTGACCCGGCGGGTGAAAGGCGGCATTGCCGGCCTGCGGAAAGATCTTGGAGCGTGCGGATTATGCAGTATACGGATACATACGAGTCGCCTATGGGGCGTATTACAATTGCCGGAGACGGTGAAAGCCTGACAGGTCTGTGGTTTGACGGACAGAAATATTATGCGGATACTTTGGGTCCGGCGCATGAAGAAACGGATCTGCCGGTGTTCAGGCAGACGAGAAAATGGCTGGATCTTTATTTTCACGGTGAAAATCCGGATTTTACACCTTCCCTGAAGCTGGCCGGTTCTCCTTTCCGCCTTATGGTGTGGGAAATTTTGAAGCAGATACCATACGGGACGGTTCTGACATACGGAGAGATTGCAGATATGATCGCCGAAAAGCAGGGCCTCAAAACAATGTCTGCCCAGGCAGTAGGCGGCGCGGTGGGGCACAATCCGATTTCCGTAATTGTACCATGTCACAGGGTTGTAGGGCGCGGCGGCAGTCTGACCGGATATGCCGGCGGTATTGATAAAAAGATCCGTCTGCTCCGCATTGAGAACGTTGACTTAACAGGATTTTTTGTCCCGAAAAAAGGGACGGCGCTGTAACAGCCGTCCCATGTGATGAAGCTGTATGATATTTTTGCACTGAAATCCTCCCTCCACCGGCGTACCGTAGCGGTCTGCCACGGACCTGTATTGTATCCGCTTCCCGGATCATTATCATAAAGCCAGTCGGCGCAGGCCAAAGCCAGACGGTGGAAGAGCGCGGCGTAGACACGTTTCGATACGCCGAAGGAGCCGTGATGCGCCATCTGCAGCACATCGCATTTTAACTGGGTTCCATACAGCTCGAGAAGCCGCTGGCCCCCCTCTGTTCCCAGGTCTCCGCTGGCAATTACGATAAGCTTTCCCGTACTTGTTTTTAGAACATAACACATCATCTGTACGTGCGTATGGTTCGGCAGCTGATACAGCACGGTGCTTTCAGCAGGTACACCGCTATGCTGCGGAGGCACGGCGCTTCCTGTACCGCAACCGCATCCGGAACTCAGCAGATAGACGGAAATCAGCAATAATCCCAGTTGCTTCAGCCGATTATAATTTATTTTCATAGCGCTAAATCCTTTCGGGACTGTAAATTTAAAAGATTTTTAAGAGGGGCTGTAGAAAAGCCTTCTTTTTTCAAAAATCTTCGCGGCAAAGTCATGGCAAATCGTGATTTTACCGGGATTTATTATGTAAGGCTTTTTCTTTTGTTTGACTTTTTTACAGCCCCTCTCGGAGGATTTCTGCTTTATTCAGAATGCTGTTTTCTTTTTCAGAATCCATCCTGCTAAAACGGATAAAACCAGCATTGCGCTGCACAGAAATGCCGTGTCACCTATTTCCGTATTTTGAATAGGCGGCTGCGGATGGGGAGGCTCCTTCGCTGCAGGCACATAGCAGCAAGAGAAGTCCCGTGAGCAGACAAAATAGGATCGCAATGTTTTTTTTCTTCATAAGAACATCCATCCTTTCAGAAATTTTCGCATGAAAGATTTTATTTTTCATACGAATTTACTTTTTCTTTTCAACCCGGAGGGATATAATCATTGAGGATGATGAAAATCATCCTTTTTAATTGCGAAAATGGCTGTCAAATGTCAAGAGCGGGTTTAGAGCTACCAAAAAATTTTTTAATTTCTTTGAAAAACAGTTCCGTTTTGCCCCCTTGTTTTCTCCTATTAGTAGAGGGAGTAATGATAAGCCATAAATAGATTACATAAGCGAGGAGGTGTTAGAATTGTCAAGAATACAAGCAAAATCAAGGGTTACAGCCCTCTACGAAAGGTTGTCGAGAGACGATGACCTTGTAGGCGAGTCAAACTCAATAACCAATCAGAAGAAATACTTGGAGGACTATGCTCATAAGAACGGCTTTACAAATATCCGTCATTTTACGGACGATGGCTATTCGGACGTTAGCTTCAATCGCCCGGGCGTTCAGTCCCTGATAGCCGAGGTTGAAGCTGGGAACATCGGTACAATTATCGTAAAGGATATGAGCCGTTTTGGGCGTAACTATCTGCAAGTCGGATTTTACACGGAAGTTGTTTTTCCACAGAAAGATGTGCGTTTTATCGCTGTCAACAACTGTATTGACAGCACTAACGCCTCTGACAACGACTTTGCCCCTTTCCTCAATATATAATGAACGAATGGTATGCAAAGGACACGAGCAACAAGATTAAAGCGATATTTGAAGCTCGAATGAAAGACGGCAAACGCTGTTCTGGCAGTATCCCCTATGGCTATAACAGGCTTCCCGGCGATAAGCAGACGCTTGTGGTAGACCCTGTTGCCGCCGAAGTGGTAAAGCGTATCTTCCTGCTTGCAAACGATGGGAAAAGCCCACGGGCAATAGCTGAGTTACTCACCGAAGAAAAGATATTGATCCCCGCCGCATACGCAAAGGAGTACCACAAGGAGTAGTCCAGAGGGAATCATTACGCCGACCCATACTTTTGGTCTGTATCAACCATAAGAAAGATACTGGACAGGCAGGAATATCTCGGTCACACCATTCTGCATAAATCTGTGGGAACAAACTTTAAGCTCCACAAGAGAAAGGAAACTGGCGAAGAAGAACAGTATGTTTTTCCGAATACGCACGAGCCTATTATCCCGCAGGAGCTTTCGGACAGCGTTCAGCGCACAAGGAAGCGGGTAGAACGAGCCGCACCGTGGGGCAGTCATTACCACCGATTAAGCGGTTATCTCTACTGTGCCGACTGCGGCAGGAGAATGACACTGCAAACCCATTACAGCAGAAAGGACGGCTCTGTTGAGTATGCTTTCCGCTGCGGCGGATATGCAAATAGAGGGAATTCCTGTACCGCATACGGTATCAGTGCAAACACCGTAGAAGCCTTGATTTTATCTACCGTTCAAAGGCTCTCCCGCCTTGTGCTGAAAGATGAAAAGGCTTTTGCCTCTGAGCTTCAAAGGCTGTAGCTTGAAAAGCAGCGAGAGAAGCCGCAGCAGGCGGAGGACGGTATGAAGTGGGCGCAGATGATGAACAACCTTCGCAGCCGAGCCGCAGAGGTGGTTTACAGCGAATTGATTTACAACTGATACCAACTACACACGAAAAGCCGCTATCATCTGATGGCGGCTTTTTCTCGTGAACTGGGGTTCAAGAGGTCATAGAGACAGCAGAAGAAACACACTCATAAAATTTCGTGAATTTTTGAATATTGTATTGCAATTAGCCATACAATATGGCATAATCAAAAGCAGAAAGGCAGGTGCTTATTATGGCAACAAAAAGCGCAAATGTAACGGCGCGTGTACAGCCTGAAATCAAAAGGCAAGCGGAGGCGGTTTTGGATAGGATTGGATTGCCAGTTTCCGTTCTGATTGATACCTTGTACAGACAAATTATTATGACGGGCAGCGTTCCGTTTTCCCTCTCCATACCGAAGCTGCCGACAAGAGATAGCCTGACTGACGCACAGTTTAACGCAATGATGGAAAAGGGATATAATCAGGCGAAGTCTGGCGAGGGTCTGCCCATTGACGAAGCCTTTGCCAAAATCCGAGAGGGTATTTGATTATGCGGTATGAGGTGAAATTGACCGCACAGGCAATCGGGCAGATTGAAGAAACGGTGCAATATATTTCTAAAACTTTGTTAGCGCCGGAAACCGCACGAAAATGGTCGGATGCTCTGCAAAATGAAATCGAAAATCTGGATTCTATGCCATCGAGATACCCTCTTGCAGATGAGGAACCGTGGCGCACAAAAGGAATCCGTAAAATGCCTGTTAAGAATTTTCTTGTTTATTATCTGATTGACGAGGAAAAGAAAACTGTGTGGATCACGGCAGTAATATATGGACGAAGAGATCAGATTGCGGCACTGTTAGATATGTCACTGAATGGCATAGTGTGATAAATCGTGAGTTATGAAGGAGAGCCACAATGAAATACTTGATAGATTTCATAGCATTAGTTTTATTATACGCTTTCGTTTTTTTTAGAAAGTGGAAATCTAAAGGCAAGGATATACTGTTCATCAATACGTTGATGTATGTATATCTATCTTTTGTGCTTTACTTTACCCTCATGCCTGTCATAACAGCTCTGCCGTTCATTCTGAACCATCCATACAGCCCTATGAATATGGTTCCGTTCGTAGATGTATTAACAGGCCGTGGGGATTTTATTAGGCAGGTTTTATTGAATGTCATTATGCTGGTACCATTCGGTTTTCTGTTTCCTATGACACGAACCCCAGCCGCTGGATTTGGTAGAACTGTATTTTGCTGCTTTCTAATGAGTTTGGGTATTGAACTATTACAACCGCTTATTAACGGTTTTCGTTCTGCTGACATCACGGATTTAATTACGAATACAATCGGCGGAATGGTTGGTTATGTTCTTTATATTGCTTTCAGACCGATTACATCATGGGTTTTAGCTCGCCTTAGAAAATAAAAAATCTTCAGTTTGTCGGAAAGCTACCAAATTTTCATACATAGCACTCAAGTGTAAAAACTTGGGTGTTATTTTTTGTCCCCAAACGCTGCAAAACGGCGTATGAGTACAACTGAATACGAATACATAGCCCTTGCTTTGGGAGGCGGTTACACAGCAGAAAATGTCTGAAAATTGCCCCGGGAATTTACAAAAGCGAGGGCTATTTTTATTTTCCCGGCGGTAACGGAAAGGAGAACAAAATGGAAAACGCAAATCAGGCGAACAATGCCCGTCTTGAGCTTATCAGGGCAAGTGAAATCGAACCGAGAGAAATTGAATGGCTGTGGTATCCGTTCATTCCCTATGGCAAGGTTACGCTTGTGCAGGGTGACCCCGGCGATGGGAAAAGTATCTTTATGCTGACAATCGCCGCCCTGGCTGCCAATGAAATCCGCTGGTTGAAGCGATGTAAGGACGAGACGCTCCGAGGTACGGTCAAGGAGGTAATCAATCAGGTTTCCCACTCGAAAAAGTGGAAGAACACCGTCCCTCTTCTTAATGAAAACGGACAGCAGGTTATCGGCAAATATGGGAGGTCTGCGTTCCAAAAATCCTATTCTGTCCTCCAAGACAGGCTTTTTGAGCATATGAGGTCGGCAGGCTTTACGGGCTTTGAGCGTGGCGTATTGGGAAGTACAGCGGAGAATTTGAGCAGCCTTGACATCAGATTGAAAAGGATAAAGAGCGGTTTTCTCAAACCCGGCAGGCGCTTGCTATTTTACCGGGCAGGTCCCGGCGTTTCAGCGCTTTGCGCTGCGGGAGGATGAATCCTGTGACCTGCTGGTTTTCTCCTTTCGGTGCGGATCTCCTCTGATCGCATTTTTCCGGGAAGCGCTGCTGAAGCCTGCCTGCATTTTACCTGCACTCCGCTATGTGCTCCGCCTGCAGCAGACGGCTGGGTCTGAAGGAACGGAAAAGGTCTTCAGTTCCCGGCAGGAGCTGCCGGCGGCGCCTGCGCATTTCGTTGAAAGCAGCATCTCCTTTTTGCTGCACACCCTTTTATATATGCTGGCCGAATGTAAAAACGGCGGGACGCCTGCCTCTAAGCAGCTGCGGGAGGTGGTGGGCAAGGTCCAGATTTATATCCGGCATAATCTTTATCGTAATATCACGCTGGACGAGCTTGCTGCGCAGTTTCATTTCAGCAAAAGCCATCTTTCCCATTCCTTTAAGGAGGTAACGGGCTGCAGCATATTGCGGTATCTTGCGGATCTGAAGATTGCTTTGGCCAAGGAGCTTCTGCTCAAGCATGGTATGCGTGTCACGGAGACCGCAGAAGCGCTGCATTATTCGGGTATTCATTCGTTTTCCCGGAAATTTAAGAAGGAGACAGGTATGTCTCCGATGGAATTTATCAAACAAAACAAATGACAAGGCAATCTGCCGTTCTGTTAAGAATAGATGCGCATTGCCGGACGCTATCTGGATGAAAAAGGAATTGCAAAATTGAAATGCTAAGAAATTCATGTTATAATTCACATCATGGACTAACGATTACGGAACCCTCCGACCTATAATTGTTTATTCGGAATCAAACAGGAAAAGGATGCGGCATTGAAACTATTTATTTTACTTAAGGAAAGGGTAAAACAGTATGCGATTTCAAACAGGACGGTATTTTTCACGTTCTGTATCAGCAGCCTGCTGTTAAGCTTATTAGCCATTGTAATGTACGGAAATACCGTTACTTATATGTCGAATAAGAAGAAAAATACTTTGGATTTCCGCACTTATAGAATCCTGACCGGAGATATGAAGCTGCATTCCGTACAGGAGTCGCTTCAAAGCATATTGGAGCCATGGGAGGTTCAGGATACCTATCTGCATTATTTCCACGATTCTCTGGATCGGTCGGAAATCTACTTCCTTGATGCATCGGAAAAAAATAATGTCGGTCTGACCATGCCGGCGTATCAGGGACGCCTGTATTTTACAGAAGAAGAAATTCTGGAGAAACAAAAGGTTGTAATGGTATCAAATAACTTAGAATGCCGGGTCGGGGATCTGGTTACATTTGGTGAATACGGCCCCTTTGAGGTTATCGGGATTTTTGTAAATTGGGAGAATCTCTGCGTGATTCCCTCAACGGTATTTGAAGACCTGAACTTACCGGTTAGCACCGCGGATATTATTTTAGCGGAACGGCTCGACGTATGGCAGGATAAAAAATTTGTAAATGCGTTTCTTCCGTATTGGGGCGAGGATGCGGTACTGCGCCCCAGCAGTATGAGCGGCGATGTACGTTTCTTAAAAACAGAGCTTGCCAGTCATGCAATGATATACGTTGTCCTGGCTGCGTCTCTGTTATTTTTACTGCAGTATCTTACGATGCGGAATCGGCGTTTTGATGCGGTCTGTAAAATGGCCGGCGCAACGAAGGGTGATCTTGCGCTTCTGCTGTTTGCAGAACGGATTTTATTTGCCTTATTTATGAGCCTTGGCGGGATCCTTCTGCATGCTGTTTTCTATGACCTGCTGTTTCAGCATCTCAGCCTTCACGATACACGGTTTGACGTGCGGGATTATGTGATCATCAGCAGTCTAATGATTTTGGCTGCGGTTCTCGCTTCTATTCCGTATGTGATTTCCTACCTTCGGAAGCCTGCCGCCCGGCTTGCCGGCGAATGATACACGATTTTTGCGCCGAACGGGTGCTTTTAGATTTCAACTGCGGAAAGGAATCAGGATAAAGGTGATATGAAAAAGAAATTATCGCTTCTGCTGCGTTTTTATGATGGGATCCGTTTTCCTGCGGTCCTGCTGTTTTGCATGATTTTGAGTGCGGAACTGTTTCTGGCCTTTCTGATCGGTACTTATCAATACTGTACATACAAAGAAACGCTTTTGAAACAGATTCCTGGCGCGGCGCATATGATCTATGCCATGGATACAAATCCTCCGCCTAAGGATGCCGGTGCCGTGCAGTCTGTTCTGCAGATGGGTGCCGTAAAAGAGGTTTATTCAAAAAGGCTTTTTTCAGGCGGTGATATTCAATATAATGGATGGAACGCAACGGTTGCATTAATTAATCCGGAAATGCTGAGAGATTATCCATTGTTTACAGGTGCGGCTGAATTTACGGCAACAGGAATTGCAGACGGTAAGCTCCAGTGTATCGCGGCCGGATCGTTATCCGAGCAGGTTTCCCTGCGTCAAGAAGTGACCGTCACATGGAACGGACAGCCCTTAGAAACCGTGATTGTCGGGAAATTAGAGGAGCCGGGCTATCTGCTTGCATATAAGAACAGCGGATCAAATGTAACTGTGGATGATATTCTGCAGCCTGCATATGCCTCTTTGCTGCTTAAAGATACGCCGGAGGTCAGAGAGGCCCTGCAAAGCGAGGGCTTTCTGCAGAGTCATTTTTATATTGTATTCCATGAGAATGCAGCTCTGGAAGAGAAAAATGAGGTTTTTACTTATCTCGGAGAGCATGGCCATCTGTATACGACTTATGACGATATTTTGTATCACTCCTATGAGGTATCAAAAGAACGCATACAGCAGGTAATTCCGCTGCCGGCTTATTTATCGGCGGTGGCTGCAATTTTGTCCCTGAGCTTTTCCGTATTGTTTTTATATAAAAAGATGGAAATGTTTTGTATCTTTTTGCTAACGGGGTGTACAAAAGGGACTGCGTATCGGATCATGGCGGCGGGACTGGGCCTGATCGGTGTACTTGCAACCTGTGCTGCCGGTGCGATCATTCTTTTATATCCGCGTTTTTTAGAGCAGTTTGGATTCCTGTACCTTACCCCTTCTGTTATGGGATATTTACTGCTTTATGTTTTACTGCTTATCGTGCTGGCGCTGCTGCCGATTATTTTAATTTACAGAAATGTATCGGTACTATCGGTTCGCAAAAGGACGGAGCTGTAGTGTGATTGCCGCTATGTATAAAAATCTGTCGGAAATCTCCCTATCTCAAAAGAAAGGACGGCTGGGAAAATGAGTTTGATCGAAATTGCGGATTTGAATAAATATTATGGCCAAGGGAAAACGCGTTTTCATGCGCTGAAGGATATCAACCTGAAGGTTGCGGAAGGGGAAATGGTTTCTATTATGGGAAAATCAGGCTCCGGGAAATCCACGCTGCTGAATATTATCGGCTGTATGGATGTTTTTGACGAGGGAAGCTACCATTTCTGCGGGAAAGATATTCGTAAAATGAGTGAAGAAAAAAAGGCGCATTTAAGGAATCGCAGCATTGGCTATGTGTTTCAGGACTTTTGTCTGCTGAATCAGAAGACGGTGCTGTTTAATACTATGCTTCCGATGTTTTTTAATTCCACACCCTATGGGAAAATGAAGAAAATTGCCATGGAGGCGCTGGAAACAGTGGGAATTGCCGATCAAGCGAAAAAAAAGGCGAATCAGCTTTCCGGCGGACAGCGTCAGCGCGTAGCCGTAGCCCGCGCCTTGGTGAATCAGCCGGATATTATTTTGGCCGATGAACCGACGGGAGCGCTGGATAGTACGACGTCCGGACAGCTTATGGAGTTGTTTTGTACACTGAACCAGCAGGGAATCACGATTCTAATTGTAACGCATGACCGGATGGTTTCTGAAATCTGCAGACGTCACATTTATTTGAAGGACGGGAAAATAACGGATGCCCCCTGAGGCCTTTTTTCCGTGCAATGCCGCTCTTAAGCTTCCATGCTCAGGGCAAACCCGGGCCTGCACCTGCCGCTTACAGCCGCCGAATTAGTGGCCGCTTCACAAGGGCGGCAAGCGACGAGGCGCTCCAATAATACGCCATAAAATCGTACAGCAGTTTTCCCATAACCGAATATTCCCGCACTTTTCGCCTTGTCTCAGGTGTGTCGTCGAACATTACGGTGAATCAATCTCAAAGCCACCAGATATGATAAACGCGCGTAGAAGCTGATCGATTTTCATATTTACCTTTGGCGGAATTAGTTTGACTTGTTTATGACCTTCAAAGAAGGCTTTTGCCTTGCCCTTATCAACGCTCTTTTTAAGTTCATCAAGCCTGCCAAACTCATTGATATTTGCTTCGGTAAGGTTCAGATTCATCATATTACGCAGTTTTTCTTCATCAAGTCCGAAAGTGCTTGCGAAGCGATGTATCTGATCGTCCTGCGCACGGTATTGGTACTCTGTTATGTAGTCCCGAAGCGTATTACCATCCTCTGCAACAACATCTCCCCGCTCAATGTCGTGCAGGAAGATGTTTGCATATTTCTGTTCTTCCTGCGTCAATGCGGCAAAGGTCTTATGCAGCTCTGCTTTTGCTTGCTCAATGAGTTCTTCGGACGAGCTGTCCTGCCGGATTAACTTTAAGTATTTGTCAAAACGGCTATTCATATAGTCGGCGTCTATGACGCCCGTATCAATCTCGGTCAGATACCCTACAAGATCATACGGTACATCATCTTTACTGCCTTGTGTGCCGCCGTCATCATCGCCGGAAAATAATTCTTTATATCGTTGGGCTAAGATTAGGAAAGCATTTTCATCGAAGCTGAGGGTTATCTTCAGCGTCTTTCCGCTTTCCTCGTCCTGAAACTGATAGGTTTGCTTGTCCCACCGGAAGCCTTGAATTTTTGCAGCTTCAAGATACCCGTTCAGATCCTTGAACAGCGAAGCAAACTTTGCACGGACTGTCCGATCATCAGGCAGTTTTTCAAAGTCAGGAACATTTGCATTCTGAAACAGGCCTGCAATATCATCATACACTGAATTGAGCCTGCTGAGATTATAGGACAGTTTTTCAACAAACAGCCCGATCGGTCTGTCACCTGAATAGAGCTTGACAGCACGGTCGATATTCTGCTCCATCGTATGCGGCTTACGGTAATAGCGGATAATGCCGAAAGGCTTATCGGGACCGAAAAGGCGGTTTGTTCTTGAAAACGCCTGAATGATATTCTCGTATTCAAGAATTTTGTCCATATAAAGCGTGTTTACCCACTTAGAGTCGAACCCTGTCAGCATTTGTTCAACGACAATCAAAAGGTCAAGCTGTTTTTCATGCTCTTTTTCAATTCGTTTATACTGCTCTTTATGGGCAAGCCGTAAAGACAAATCCTTTTTAAAGCGGGCATGTGTTGCAATTCCGAAGTCTTGTTTATATCGTTTGTTGTAATCTTCAATGATTTCAACAAGCCCTTCTTCCTTAAAGAATGCGATGGGCTGTCCTCTGTATTCTTTATAGTCGCCGTCTTCATTACTGATATTAGGATCAAACAGGCAAGTGGTTTTCAGATGAGGCATCGCCGTTTTAAACAATCTATAATATTCTATTGCTTCGGGGATGCTGCTTGTCGCAAAAATGGCGTGGAATTTCCCATTGCGACTGAGGGTAAGCCAATTATCCTTAATATCCTCAACCACTTTGTTTTGGTGTTCCGATGAAAGATACTGCGACTTCGGCAGATAATCTTCAATACCTTTTACCCATTTGCCGTCATTGCCTAAGTAGCCTGCCATCCTGACTCTGGAAGCGTCCATATACGCATAGAACACTTCCGCTTTTTTGGGATCGGAAATCGCTTCTTCTTCGGTCTGTGCTTTTGCCTTTCCCAAAGCAACAACCTTGCGGATATCCTTGTCACGGAAAGTCAGAATCTTATATGGATCGAAGCCAAGAACATTCTTATCCCTGATACCGTCTGCAATGCTGTATCTGTGCAGCTCATTTCCGAACACATCGGTTTGTGCGCTGTTCTTCTTAGCATTTTCTTCAAAAACAGGCGTTCCTGTAAAGCCAAAAAAGATCGCATTAGGGAAAGTCTCTTTGATTATCGTGAGCATGTCCCCGAAAGTTGACCGATGTGCTTCATCTACGATGAAAACAAGCCGCTTGCCGCTGATGATTTCAATATCGTGCGCGTTGCGTCTGCCTTCTTCATCACGAATGTTGCTCATTTTCTGAATGGATGTAACGATCAGCGTGTCTGCGGTGGCATTGCTCTTTAATTTTGTCAGCAAAACATGGGTGTTTTCCGTTGCCTGTACGGTTTCGTTCTCATCGGCAAAGGCGCGATATTCTTTAAGTGACTGCGTTCCGAGTTCAATTCGGTCTGTCAGAAAGATCACTTTATCGGCGTCATTTGAATTTGCAATTAACTGAGCCGACTTGAAGCTCGTCATTGTTTTTCCTGATCCGGTGGTGTGCCAAATATAACCGCCACGCTGATTCCCACTATCCCATTGTGTCTTAGACACAACATCGGAAATGGCACTTGCAGCGTAGTATTGGTAACTGCGCATAACCTTCAACACGCCGTCTGCATTATCTGCAACGGTGTAGAAGCCAATTAGCTGGTGTGCCATAGGTATAGAAAGAAGCGAGGAAGCAATGGCTTTCCAATCGTTAATCGGCTCGTTATTAAAATCAGCCCAATGAAAGTAGTAGTTTATATTGAATTTTCCGTCAGGGCCGGGGTTCGCGAAGTAAACCGTTTCGTCGGGATTCATCGCAACAAATACCTGCACAAGCGAGAACAGTCCGGAGAAAACGCCCTCATAGGCGTACTTTTCGATCTGATTATACGCTTGGCTCACAGGCATGCCGCTGCGCTTCAGCTCAATATGAATGACGGGCATACCGTTGATGAGCAACATCAGATCTCCACGGCGATCATTTAGTATCTTCGATTTACTTGGGAAAACAGGCTGCTGCACAATCTGATAGCGGCTCTGTCCCGCTGCAATCTCTCTGCGGTCATAGATTTTTAGGCTGACTTCTTTGCCGAAATGCACCTTATCGTCAGGATTATCACGCTTAACGGATACTGTTTTGCCGTTGATAAAGCTGTTCAACTTTAGCGGTGTACGCAACTGCGTGATTTGCTCAATGATTTGCTGCATTTCTCCCTTCGTAAGCGGATAGTTGTTCAGCCGATCGATCCCACGGTTATTATCGTACAGTATTTTTGCCCAATTCGTTATCAAGTCCTGTTCTGTAGGATGTTTCAGGACTTCCTTTTCCCACCCTTTGTCCGCCAGGACCTTTATTAAGGCTTCTTCAAAATCAGCTTCATACTTGAACGTCATCCTTGTTCTTCCTTTCTTTCAAGCGCAGCATTCAAACAAACATTTTTTCAAGCATAGATTTCTTGATGTTTTGGAGTTTTTCCGACTTACGCTGTACTGCACGCATCCCAACATCCGAATTCAAATAAGGTTACGGAGAATCCGGAATACCTTCCTCTCGATAGTATGGTGTGACCGATGCGGCAAGCCCAACAATGACTCTCTTTGACACAAGTCACCAGTCTTCCGCTATTCCCAAGAAACAATGCGACCTCAGGGTTACCAGGCGTGCTTTCCTGTCGTCATCAGACTGTCGATATCCTCAAATGCATTTTCGATTCTTTCGCTGTGGTAGTCCCAATAACAATCATATATCTTCTGCGTTATGCCCTTTTTATCCCATTCGCGAAGGATCTCTGTTGCTGTTTTTTTCTTGTATGAGGCATATTTCTCAAGCAGATAGTTGAAGAAAAGGAATTCCTCACTCAATGTTATCACCTCTCAAATAGAGCGAATTTCGCGGATCGCCTGTTTTTATTTCATTTTCCCACATATCATAGATTGCGAGCGGGCTGAACTCCCACATATCGAGCTCATTATCGCAGAGCATTGCATATGTTTTTGAGGAGAGAAACAGTCTTAAACCATCCATAGGTTCAATTTTCCGGGCGTTTGCAATCAATGTGGAAACCTCGGCATCGATATAATGCCGCATATGCTCTTGCATTCTTTCATCCAACATTTGTCATTGCCTCCTTAAAGCGCAAAGTCTGGACCGCCGCATAGGTGAGGAATGCGTATTGGTCGGTCAGCTTGGACGTTTCCAATAACAACACTGCCGTTTCGGCAGGATATGCGCCGGAGAGGTAATCATTCACGATGAGAATTGTGCGGTCATTGGCGACCGGCCCGGAAACAATATCAAACTGCGGCCCGGTATAAAGACCTTTCCGGTTACTTGCGACATAATCCAGCCATTCCCGATTCGGCTTTTTAAATGACTTATATGCCAGCCGAGGTTCAATTTGGCTTTCGCCAAATTGAAATACCGATATAGTTGGGATTCCGCTGCCCATCCGCTTGGTTTTTGAAATCGCCCAGCGCTTTGCTTGCTCAAAATCAGTTGTGGTATAGAATCCCGCGCCAAAATCCAACCCTCTGTTTGTGTTGATGATCCTCGGTTCTTTTACCTCAACATTGCTTCCGTGGTATAAAATCATAAGATTATCCGTCCTTTCTTATACAAACATCTTTTCCAGCATGGATTTCTTGATGTTTTGGAGTTTTTCCAGCTTACGCTGATGAAGGGTGATAAGGTGGTCGAGGTTGCGGAAAAAAGTTCCGATAGCTCTCTGCTCATCCTGCTTTGGAATATAAATATTCTTTGCAAGCAGCTCGTCTTTTGTTATACCCTTGATGGAAGTTCCTTGTACCTCATTGAGTTCACTTTGCAATTTTTTATACAACGCAAAAGCACTAAACCAAATATCTGTTTTCAGTTTACTCAAGGATAAGAAATCTTGGCTGGTAGTATAGGAAAATGGCATAACAGCGAGCTTTCCGACACCAACACGGGTTATAACAGCTATCGAATTTTGAGGTACTAATTTAGCGGCAGATGAATTTAATCCGCTCATGGATATATGCTTTTTAGGGGTGACTCCATAAAGCTGATGTTCCGTCAAATCAGAGGACTGTATCCATGGAATATCCCCAAGCCAATATCTCTCATTTGATGTAGCTGGTGTACCACCTCCATATGTACTTTCTGCTATCTCGCCAACCTTCCGCTGTTCCCAAGCGTCCGTAAATCCTTTGAATCGAATTTCAGGAGCATTAGCACCATTTTTCGGGAACATTTTTTCAAGCATTGACTTTTTGACATTCGTCAATTTTTCATACTTACGCTGATGAAGGGTGATAAGGTAGTCGAGGGAGCGGAAAAAGGAACCAATGGTCTGCTGTTCCTCCATTGTTGGCGGCATTTTCAACGTCATATTCGCCATTTGCTTGCCAGATACTTCAACAAAGGTAGACCCAGCACCAGTGGTTTCTCCATACTGCTTTAATTCCTCAGTACGAGAAAAAATAAAGTATGAGTCAAGCTCTCCCTCGTGCGGAACAATAGATTGAAATCCCTGATTTGTGCAGCCAGTTTTGGCTAAAATCGCTGTTTTTCCAATACCTGCACGAGATGTAAACAGTACGGTTCCCACAGGCAACATCTTTGCGGAACTGTTATTGTATCCCCGCTCAGTTATCTTTTTTTGGCTTCCATCAAGGAATATTTGGTCTGCAATCTCGGCAGGAGCATACCAATCTATATTGCCGTCCCAATATTCTGGAATAGCCGTGCTGGGTGTTCCACCGCCGACTATTTCTGCAATCTCTCCCAACTTACGCTGTTCCCAAGCGTCCGTAAATCCCTTGAATCGAATGGCGGGTTTTTTAGTTTCAGCCATATTATTCACCCAACAATAGCGATTTCAACTCGCCAAGCCCTTTCAAATCATATTCATTACCGTCAAGCTCGTCGACCATTTGAGCAAGCTCTTTTTCTGTTTCTTTGATTTGTTTTTCAACTTCTAAAAAGGTGGTAGCATATTTGCTTTGAAGCGCTTGAATTCTGTGAACCAACCTATCTATTACTGTATCGGGCAGCTTGTGAATATGCGCTGTCAACGGGCTGATCCACTTTTTTTCAAGCAGTTCAAGAGCCTGCTCGTCCGTTAAGCGCTCAATGGTTTTCTTTGTCTTAGTCTGCAATTCTGCACTTTTGGTCTTGATCTGACTCTTAATATCCTTTTCAGATTTGATGAGAGAGTCAACCTTTTCTAAAATATGCTGCAAAGAAACACTTTCTGGCGAGTTGTCCTTTTTGAGTTCCTTCATCATCTTGGGGATCTCTCTTGGAACAAAAGCATCGCCTTCGTCGGTAAGAACATCTTTGCAGATCTCTTTTTCGTCCTCTGTCATTGCGTCAAGGATAGACTCATACTCGGACGGAAGTTCATTTAAGCTGCTTTCCAACTGTTTGAGTTCGTCGTATTCGGATTTGAGTATGGTAGCCTGCACCAACTCAAATGGAATAATATGGCCGGTCCAGCCTTCCTGTACTTCCTGTTCTTTTCCGTCTTTCTTTTTCACGACAAGGTTCGGATCAACCTTTTTCGCTGCGGCAAAGCCCTCGGTTTGGAGAACTTCAAGGTCAATCGCAATGCTCGTCCATTCATCATCAAGGAGTTGGAAGGCGGCATACTTGTCGATGAGAGGGATGTTTTTCAAACGCGCAAAGATATCTGAGCTGAGCATAGATTCCGCTTTGGAGATCTCAACGCGCTGCATTTTTTCGATCAATTCGGATTTCAGGAAAGCGGGAAATGACGCAAATGCGGCATGAAACACAGCTTCAAAGCCGACAACATCGGGATGTCCCTTGACGGCTTCCTTAATATCTTTCACAGCAACATTCACATAGGGAATCCCGCTTTCTGTGAAAAGGGCTTTTTTGAGCTCGGGAAACGCTGCCCAAAACTCCCCCAATTCGTCAATTTCAGCGGTCGGAATCCCGCCGAACATAGAAGCGTACATATCCCAATGCGCTGCGGCTTCGGAGGAATCCACATACCGTGGAATGTTGAGGTTGTATTCGTTTCTTCGGATTTCGTCGCGACTGATCACCCTTGAGAATTTAGGGATACTTTCTCTCTTGATAAATGTATCAGCTATCCGCTTTATGTCGGACGCTCTCAGTTTATTGTTTTTTCCTTCTTTGATAAAGCCCTTTGAAGCGTCGATAATCAGAATATCGGTATTTTCTCGCTTTTGGCGGAGTACCATAATGATGGTCGGGATGCCTGTGCCAAAGAAGATATTAGCGGGAAGCCCGATAATGGTGTCTATGTGATTATTTTCAATCAGGTTCTTTCTGATTTCGCCTTCCTCACTGCCGCGGAACAGAACACCGTGGGGGAGAACAATCGTCATAATACCATCTGGATTCATGTGGAACAAATCGTGAAGCAGGAACGCATAATCAGCCCTGCCTTTCGGTGCGAAACCGAAACGGGCATAGCGGGGGTCCGTTTCCTTATTCGTAGGATCCCACGGCTGTGAATAAGGCGGATTTGAAACGACTGCATCAACATACAACGGATTATAAGTGTTAACCGGATCGTTTTCGTCAAAGTACGGCCAATCCTCCTCAAGGGTATCGCCGTTACGCGTGACGATATTATCCGGCTTTATTCCACGCATAACCAAGTTCATACGAGTCAGATTATAGGTATTCTCTTTTAATTCCTGTGCGAAATATTTGATGTTATCCTTATCGGACATATACTTTGCAACGCTTTGACCAATGTTAATAAGCAGCGAACCGGAACCGCTTGTCGGATCGTATATTTTAATTTCGTTTTTGCCCCTCAGATGGCTTGCTACGATTTCAGACATAAGCAAAGATACTTCGTGCGGCGTATAGAACTCGCCGGCTTTTTTGCCTGCGTTTGCGGCAAACATACTGATAAGGTATTCATAGATAAAACCGAGAACATCATAGTCTTGTTTTCCATCCATGGGAATATCTTTGATAAGCTGCAATAAACCGCTGATTGCCTTGGTCTGCGTGCCGGAGCTGTCACCAAGCTTAGAAAGACCGGTTTGCAGCGTATCAAAAATTTTATCAAACACTTTCTTATGCGTATTGGAGATAAGTCGGCTGAACGCAGACAGCGCATCACGGACATTTGAAACATCAAAGTCCTTGCCCATTGTAAGCCAAGTTGAGAAAAGGTCTTGATACGAAATAAAGTAACCGATATTCTCCTGAACCCATTTTACTGTTTCGTCATCTTCTTCCGAAACAGTTTTCAGGAGTTCATCATCATAGTCATTTTCTTTGAGAAATTTAACTTCTTTATCCGAGAGGTACTTGTAGAAGATAAAACCTAATATGTAATCCTTGTATTCATTTGCCTCAATTTTTGACCGCATCTGGTTGGCAGAGGCCCAGATTTTCTGAGCAAGCTGTTGTTTGTTCATTCCCAAAAACCTTCCTTCAACTTTTCTTAGGGCGCATACCGTCTCATAAGCTCATTATAAATCAATAGGTGTCCCATAAAACGGACTTAGCTTTTATCAGGGATAAATTCCATAATGTCGTCTGTCGTGCAATTCAGAGCCACACATATTTTACCCAGTACTTCTGTGGTAACATCTTCATCACGACTTAGCTTGCTGATTGCATACTTCGTGAGTCCTGCTGCTTCCTGCAAATCTTTTTTCTTCATATCACGATCGAGCAGTATATGCCACAGTTTTTTATAACTTACGGCCATTGTATCCTTCCTTTCACTTGAACTGAGCGTGCATACAAATATACAGTTTCTATTATAGCACAAAAAACCGAGGAATCAATATATCTCCCGAAATATCAAACTTATTTCTATTTTTACGGACTCTTTCGCCGGATTAGCAGAAACCCAATTTTGATCAGCAAGAAAAGAAAGGATAAGAGCGTCCGCAACCGAAAGGTTCAAAACAGCCAAAGCAAATATAACGGAGTTGCTTGGGAAAAACCGCTCAGAAACAAATGAAGCCGAAAACCCTGATTTTTGATATGCGCCCTTCTATAGTAGATTTTAATTATTTTATCTGTCTACCATATAGGGAGCATATCACAAAGCAAGAAAAACTGCTGCTGACGGAAATTTATAAAAAGCTTGCGGCTGCGGAAGAACAGGTAAAAAACGGCAGGGTGATGGCGACTGAAACAGGTCTGAAAAGAGCCAAATCCCTTTTATACTGAAATGCGCTTTGACACTATGCACGACGGTAAATGTATCGAAATTTTGCACACCGGGTCTTATGATGATGAACCGGCATCTTTCGAGAAACTGACGCAATTTGCAAACAATATATGAAAATTGTATCCGAAAAAATTTTTACAAAAACCAAAGGCAATGCATTAACAAGTGAAGATTTTGCTGTTTTTATAAGTAAAAATGAAATTGGAGAATGCTACATTGCCGGTGCTGATGCCGTAGCCTGTATAAAGTCCACCTGCTATAATATGGAAAAGGCAGGCTATATCGTTCATGTTCTTTCTGACTGTATTACCAGTTATGATAGAAAGAGAATCGACGGGATGCTTCAATATTATGTGAGTAAGGGTTGCCGTGTCGAAAAGCTATGTGAAGTGATGTAAGACTGCCGTAAAAAACAAACGCCAGGTTGTTGGACAAAACTCAAAGTCCTGCTTGGTAGACTGGAGGCACTATAATATGAAATATACCTGTGTGGTTATATCAGTAGCGGACATCAACGCTGCAAGGAAGTTTTATGAGGGCTTATTCGGATTAGAGGTATATCAGGATTACGGAAGAAACATCGCATTTACCTGCGGTTTAGCATTGCAGCAGGATTTTGATTGGCTTGTGAATTTACCAAAAGAAAAGGTTTTAAGGAAATCCAACAATGCGGAAATTGTCTTTGAGGAACAGGATTTTGACGGCTTTCTGAACAAACTAAAAAAGTATCCGGACATTGAGTATTTGGGAGATGTAATTGAGCATAGTTGGGGACAACGGGTTATTCGGTTTTATGATTTGGACGGACATATCATAGAGGTTGGCGAGAATATGAAAATGGTTATACAGCGTTTTCTAAACACCGGAATGACAACGCAAGAAGTGTCCGCGAGAATGGACGTTTCCGTTGAGGACTTAGAAAAATTGCTAAAGGTATAAGTGATAAGGAGGATTGGGGTGTCGTGAATTATATTAAAGTTAATTTAGATGAATGGAGCAGAGGAAGCCTCTTTCAGTTTTATATCGAAAAAATGCGAATTGTAATGAGTTTGACTGTGGATATTGATGTGGCTCCGTTACTCACCTATACGAGAAAAAACAATTTAAAATTCTATCCAGCTATGATATGGGTTGTTTCAAAGGTAATCAATTCCCATAATGAGTTCAAATACAGTTGGAGCAATGGCGGTGATTTAATCCGATGGGATTATATTTCTCCGTCCTATACCGTATTCAATCAAGGAGATGAAAGCTTCTCTAAATTTGTAACAGAATATACCGACAACCTGCTTGAATTTTGTAAAAGAACAGTGGACGACCAAAGAAAATATCAAACCGAGCGTGCAATCATAAAGGATCAGCCCCAGAATTTCTTCGACGTTTCTTGCTTGCCCTGGGTAAGATATAAGCATTTTGATGTTCATGTGTTCGACGAGGGCAAGTTTTTAGCCCCTGTTGTAACATGGGGAAAGTATGAAACAGAAAGCAACAAGGCACTTATGCCGCTTACAATGAATATCCACCATGCTGTGGCAGATGGATTTCATGTGTCGAGGTTTTTCAATGAAGTGCAGGAATTGATAAATTCATTGACGCAGTAATATTGAGAATGATTGATAGCCTGTTTTGGAGGCGCCATGAAAGGCTTTGAAAGACAAAATAAATTACTATCTCTTTGCGGATTGAATTGTGGGCTTTGCCCCTTGTTCTTGAATAAAAACTGTCCTGGCTGCCGTCACAAAATATCTGGAAGGAAGCTGTTCAACGGAAAGTATTGCCCAAAGTTTGGGGACAAATGGAACGCGGATTGTCGAATGGACAACATGATATTAATCCTAGGAGCTGAAGGACTAAAAACAACCTAAAAACTCAGCACAATTCTGCAGAAACAAAACGCAATGCTGTCGGTAATTACCTTGCCGGCAAAGGGACATTAAGGGAAATCCAGAAAAAGTATGGAACTGGAGGTTGCGTTCTTAAAAAAATGCGGCGAAATCGAAAGGGGGCGGTTCTAAGCCAGATACAAAATGAAACGGTTTATCTGGCGATACAGGAAATATCTGACGAGCAGAAATGTTCCATATCAGAACTTTGCAGGTTTGCAGGAATTCCACGTTCTGCATATATAAATGGTTGAACCGAAAACCAAGTGAGAACGAGAAATTCAAGCAAAAATTATGCGGTTTTATTAAAGAGGCTTATGAGGAAAAGAGTGGGATCCTGGGTTACAGGCAGATGACGATTAAATGAAATCGTGAGAATGGCTTTCAGGTCACTGTAAAGAGGGTCTTACGCCTCATGCGGATTTTACATCTGAAGTCCGTATGCCGGCGCAGGAGAAAAAACTATGTGAAATCAACGCCGGAAGTTACTGCTGAAAATATCTTAAACCGGGAGTTTCATGCGGAGCATTTTGAAGAAAAATGGCTGACAGATGTAACGGAAATGAAGTACGGAGTCAATGGGAAGGCATATCTAAATGCCATTCTGGATTTGGCGGATAAAAGCATTGTTTCTTTTGTCATTGGCCATTCCAATAATCATGCTCTCGTTTTTGGAACCTTTGACATTGCCCATGAAAACCATCCTGATGTAAAACCCTTATTCCACAGAAATTTCAAACATATGATGAGTTAAAAGCGGCATCAGATTACATAGATTATTACAATCATCACCGCTATCAAAAACGCCTAAACTGTATGACGCCGATAGCATATCGAAACTATTTATAGTAAAAAAGGATTGACTGTTAGAACATAAGTATACGAATCAGTATCCGGCTGAATTGCCGGGGGAAAAATAAGCAACGCCGAAAACCCTTGAAAATAAAGGTTTTCGGCGTTGCTTATGGCGTCCCGGAGAGGACTTGAACCTCCGCTCTACCGCTTAGGAGGCGGTTGCGTTATCCACTACGCTACCGGGACATTTTCAAAATATTTCGTTGCTTACCGTACACCTTTGCTTAAAAAAGTGAAGGAACTGAGCCCCTGTTGTTTTGGAGGCACCCGCTCCGCCCTGCTGCGCGGCAGGCGCCGATTCGCCGATTCCGAGGGCCCCATCTGATGTCTTTCTGTGAATCAGCTTCCGGCGTTCAGCCTGGGGAGCGGACCCGCAGCAGAAAAAGGCGTTCACAGAAACGAACGGGTGCATTATAGCATACAGGCCGTGGAAATTGCAAGCCGAAGCCGGGGCATTCTGCGGCATCGCGCATCTGCGGTATTCTGCGGCCTTCCTGATCCGCGGCTTTTCGTTTCCCCGTTTATTTGCTATAATGAAAGAACACGGCGGTCCCGGTGCTGCTGCGCGGTTGTTCCGGGGACGGCGGATCATTTAGGCAGCAGGGGGGCACAATGCGATTGCGGTCGCATAGAATGCAGATAAAATGAAAATATTAGTTGCAATGAGCGGCGGAGTAGACAGCACGGTGGCCGCAAAAATTTTACTGGAACAGGGTCATGAGGTGGGCGGAGCGCATATGAAAATGCTGGGCGGCCTGTCAAAGGACTGCGGTGCGGCCCGGCGGGCGGCGCTGCAGCTGGGAATCCCGTTCTACGAATTTGATATGGAGACAGCATTTCGGGAAAATGTCATCTCCTATTTCGTGGAGGCGTACTGCAGCGGCCTTACGCCCAATCCCTGCATCGTCTGCAATCGGACGATGAAATTCGGCGCATTTTTAGAAAAGGCGCAGGAGCTGGGATACGATCATATTGCCACCGGCCATTACGCCAAAATCGTGTATGACGCGGCGTCCGAGCGCTGGCTGCTGCTGCGCTCCGGCAACAGGAAAAAGGATCAGTCGTATTTTTTATATCATTTGACGCAGGAACAGCTCCGGAGGTCGGTCTTCCCTTTGGAGGACGCGGAAAAAGAAACGGTCCGCAGAATCGCTTATGAATTCGGATTTGACAACGCGGGAAAAAAGGACAGCCAGGATATCTGCTTTGTCCCGGACGGGAATTACGGTGATTTTTTGGAGCGCTATCTGGGCGGTCCCCTGCCGGAGGGCGATTTTATCGATTCGGAGGGGCATGTGATAGGACGCCACGGGGGAATTGCCCGCTATACCATCGGGCAGCGCAAGGGCGTCCGGACCGCCTTCGGAAGGCCGCTGTATGTTATAAAAAAGGATCCGCAGGCCAATACTGTGACCATGGGGGAAAACGAGCGTCTGTTCACGGACCGCCTGACTGCCGGCGATGTGAATCTCATTTTACCGTCCCGTCTGGATGCGCCCCTTCGGGTTACGGCAAAGCACCGGTATAATCAGACGGATGTGCCGGCTGAGATTTCGCAGAATGAAGACGGAACGGTACAGGTCCGTTTTGAGGCGCCTCAGCGGGCGGTAACCCCCGGACAGGCAGTGGTATTTTATTGCGGGGAGACGGTGGCGGGCGGCGGCACGATTCTAAGCCCGTGAAACAGGTAAACTGCGTCGGGAACCATCACGATGAGATTTTTGGCGAAGCTGCGGAGGGAGGATAAAATGTATGGAGCCAGCGTATGCCGGCAGCAGTAGCAGTTCCCGGGGGCCGGAGGAACAAGCGGAACTGATCAGGGCCGCCCTTGCGGCACGGGAAAATGCATACGCGCCGTATTCCCATTTTACGGTGGGGGCGGCGCTTCTCGGAGAGGACGGAACCGTTTATTTAGGCTGCAATGTGGAAAATGCCGCTTATTCACCGTCAAACTGCGCGGAACGGACTGCTTTTTTTTCTGCGGTGGCCCAAGGTGCGCGGCATTTTGTCCGGATCGCAGTGGTGGGCGGGCCGGAGGGGCTGCGCTGCAGGGATTTCTGCGCTCCCTGCGGGGTATGCCGTCAGGTTATGGCAGAATTTTGTGATCCGGAGACCTTTGAGGTCGTTTTGGGCAGGGAGGAGCCGGACGGAACGACGGGATTTGCAGTATATACCTTAACGGAGCTGCTGCCGGAAGGCTTCAGCCCAAAAATTTTCGAATAAGCCGCTGCTTTCCGGCTGTATAAGGATGGTACCGCATGGACAGATCCATTCCGGTTGACTTGTCCAGAATACTTTTTGTATGCGTAAATGTTTCAAAACTATATCTCCCGTGATAGGCGCCCATACCGCTTTCCCCGACGCCGCCGAAGGGCAGCCGGCTGGAGGCTAAATGGACAATGGTATCGTTGATGCAGCCGCCGCCGAAGGATAGTGTGCGGGTGATTTTCTGCTGCAACGTTTTGTTTTCGCAAAACAGATACAGAGAGAGGGGGCGGGGTTTTCTGCGGATATACGCCATAGCGTCTTCCGTGGTTTGATAAGAGATCACCGGTAAAATGGGACCGAAAATTTCATCCTGCATAAGCGGGCTTTGCTCCGGCGGGTCTGCCACCAGGGTGGGCGCGATTTTCAGCGTATCCCTGCAGAATCCGCCGCCGGATAGTATGTCCGTATCCTTCAGCAGAGATAAAAGCCGGTCAAAATGTTTTTCATTGATGATTTTGGGATAATCCGGATTTTCCTCCGGCCGCGGGCCTAAAAACACGGAGATCTGTTCCCGGAGCGCCTGTATGAGAGGCTGCCGTACACTATTATGGACTAAAATATAATCCGGGGCAACGCACGTCTGTCCGGCATTCAGAATTTTACCGAATAAGATCCGTTTGGCCGTCAGCGGGATATTTGCGCTTTTATCTACGATACAAGGACTTTTCCCTCCCAATTCTAGAGTGACTGGTGTTAAATGTTGGCTAGCTTTATTCATCACAATTTTTCCTACACGTTTTGACCCTGTATA
>USLW01000002.1 GCA_900555605.1 uncultured Clostridium sp.
TTATCCTGCGGAAGCCCTTGTTTTTCAAGGGGTTTCGGGGTTTATCAACGATTTTGGCATAAAACCACAGTTCACCGGCTCCGCTCCAGTCGGTTTTCGACGATATATCCTTTCCGAACATAAACTCCACATCATTGAAAACAGCATTTTCACTGACTTGTGTAAATGCAAGAGACTGCTTCAGGTATCCTCCCTGTTCCGATAACGAATACTTTATGCCGTTTAAGCTTCCTTTAATAACAGCAGACAAAGTTCCCTTTCCCGCCTGTTTTATTAAATCAACTATATTAGGATTATTTTCAAGCGCCACTGTCTGCCAGTTTTTTATGTTATTCCGTATATTCTCTCCTATATAACCGTCTAATCCCGTTACATTTTTATCCAATGGGCTACCCCCTTTATCCGCGCATCCGCATAATAATATAAAAGACAAAAAAGCAGCGGCAAAACGCCCGATGCATTTTCTTATTTTAATCATAAAAAGTCGTCCTTTCTGGCGTCAAATATTTTTTTCATGTCTTTTTGTTTTTTCTCCTGTAAAGTAATATTCCTAAAACCACTCCGGCCGCAAGAATACCGATAGGAATCAGACACAGGGCAAATATTTTGCCAAGGCTGTCCTCTGCTGCTGATCCCGGCTCAGACCACCCATGAATATTTGTTTGCAAAGCCGGCAGTTCATCAGGATTTAACTTTGAAACTGCGTCATATACAAGCGCCCCAAACCGCGCATATCCCGTATCGTTGAAATGATAGTCGTCATAATACGAGTCTGAATCGGTACTTACAGCTTCATGCAGCAAAATCAATTTACAGTCCGTTTCTTTCACAAGCTGCTCTACAACAGGCCATACAAATTTCTCCAGGTTCTTCTGCGTGGCTTTTTCTTTAGACTGCGGCGGCATAACTAAAAATACAGACGGCTTGGACGGCAGGCTTTTGTACGAGTTTATAAGAGCTTCATAATCTGAGCGGAAAGCATCCGGCCTGCTTACAACGGATTTTGTGATAGTGTCGTTTGTCCCCAGCATTATTACCGCTATATGAGGATTAAAACCAAGCGAATTGCCGTAAAATGCCGTTTGCGTATACGGATACGATGTATCGCTCATTAATATTGTCGCGGGCAGCCCGAAATTCTCCACCCAGTATCTTCCGCCTAATTTCTCTTTAAGCGTATCCGTATAAGGACGTGACCCGCCGGAACCAAACGTCAGACTGTCGCCTATGCACGCGACACGAATAAAACTGTCACTGATAATAGTAACCGGCACCGCCATGGATGCCGTTCCGTCTTTATTATCAGAAACAGAACCCGTAAGACTGTCGCTTCCTGTATCATCAATATCCGGAGTATAAGTAACAGCGCCCGTTTCAGAGTTTACGGACGCCGAACCGTATTCCGGCTCTGCCGTTAAAGAGAATGTCAGTATGTCACTGTCATCGTCTTTAACGGCATAAGTTACTGTTACGGACTGGTTTTTCACCGTTATTATTTTTGAATATGCCATGTATCCTGTTGTAAGATCAAAATAAGGAGCTATATTTTCACCTTCCGAAGAAGCTCTCACCGGAACAAAAACAGAGATGCTTCAAATAATAACCGCAAAAGCCAGCAGACAGGCCAATTTAATATTACTTTTGTAAAATATCATGTAAACCTCTTTTTATTATAACAGCGCCGCATACAAGCATTAAAAGAACAACCGCAGCAATCCGCACGGCACTGCTGTCTCCCGTTTCAGGAGGATTCTCTGCTCCGCCTTGTTCGCCTCCCTGCCCGTCGGACTCTGAGATACTTTTTACCGTTATGCTGTCAATTTTAAGGTCGCCTCCGCGTACGGAAGCTGCCATGTGGCACTGAGCCGAAATATTTGCCGTTGATGTTTCAGCCACTTTATCTCCGTGGGAATTATAAATAACCGCTGTCTTATATGTGTCACCGTCCAAATCAGTATAAGCAACCGACGCAAGCAGCGTACCTCCAGCATAAATGTAAACCGTATTGTTTTTATCTTCTAATTTTATGTCAGTATAACCGAGCGTAAAGTCGCTCC
The DNA here is from genome assembly GCA_900555605.1 of uncultured Clostridium sp. Classification (GTDB taxonomy): domain Bacteria; phylum Bacillota; class Clostridia; order UBA1212; family UBA1255; genus UMGS1851. The sequence continues at coordinate 2,058 of USLW01000002.1, forward strand.
CGTCAGGAAGATCTGCTGTATAACGAATATTTCCTATTCCCTTCGTATGACTGCCGTCATTCTCTTCTGTTGTCTTTACGCCTACCACAAGCTGTGTTTTATGCGGTTTAATAAAGATACCGCAGTCTCCTACGCCGTTTGAAAAGTCATCCGTTTTATGTCCGTCATCCTCAAAATAATTATTGGTTAAAGCACGTCCAGGCGTATGCAGGAAGAAAAATCCGCCGTTATTATCATAACCGCCGCTTTTGATTAAAAGTGACACAGCGTAATTCTCCGTAAGAGTGATTTTATTAAGGAATATCTGACGGCTGTTTATACCCCAGTCCATGTTAAAGACCTTGCCGTTTTCCTGCGAGAGAATCATAAATTTTGGATTCCATTCGTTTGTCCAGTATGTATCCATAGCGGAAGAAGCGTCATTAAATCCGGCGTAATTGTCGAAATTTTCAATATATACAATATTTTCTTCAGCATCAGAAATTACAATATCGTCAACACTCAGGTCACCGCCGCGCACTGACAAAGCGATATGGCGCAGTTCGGAAATTTTCGCCGAAGCAGTTACGGCTATTTCGACACCTGACGCGTCCGAAACAGAAGCCGATGTGTAATATCCGTCCTGCAAGCTGGAATACATCACTTTAGCTGTCAGGACATTTTCAACGTAAATCTCGGCGCAGCCGTCTTTATCTGTTATTGTAACGTTAACAAATTCCTGGGTAAAGTCTATGTTATCAGGTAAATCCACTGAATAACGTATATTTCCTATACCCTTTGTATGCGTATCGTCAACAGTTTCGGACGTTTTAACTCCTATAACAAGTTTATTTTTATGAGGCTTGATAAAAATACCGGAATCCCCAACGCCGTTTGCAAATTCTTCCGTTTTATGTCCGTCGTCTTCAAAATAGGCGTTTGTCATGGCCCTGCCGGGAGTATGCAGGAAAACAAATCCTCCGTTGTTGTCAATACCTCCGCTTTTTATATTAAAAGACACTTCATAGCTTTCGGGTATGTCAAGTTTGTTTAAAAATACGGATTTACAGTCAAATTCCTGTGACCAGAAATCAAGTTTGAAATACCTTCCTTTATCTTCAATTGAAAAAGGATCATTCCATTCATTCGTCCAGTAATCTTTAAGCGCTTCGTTAGCATCCTCAAAAGACGCGTAACCCTCAAAGTCTTCAGAGTAAAGCACCGTTTCCGTATCCTCTGCGGAAAACACTGCTGCTCCGGCCTGCGTTACAATCAGTACCGCTGCAAGCAGCACACTAAAAAAAGCATGTTTTTTCATAATAATTCCTCCTGGTTTTTATTTATTTGCTGTCTTTGGAAATCCTTTCTGTATGCGGCCGGCGACAGGCCGTATCTGGCTTTAAATAATGTGTAAAACGTTTTATAATCATTGTACCCCACATACTCCATAATAGATTTCACGCTCGCCGTCCCAGTTGTGAGCATAAGCGCGGCAATATTTAATCTTTTCTCCTGTACGTACTGTGAATATGTCACTCCGACTTTCTTCTTGAATACCTGTGAGAAATATTTCGGCGTAAGCCCGGCTGCCTGCGCTACCGCTGACAGTTTAAACGCCGGCAAGGCGTTTGATTCCGGCAGGAAATGTTCCATCAGTTTCAGGAAACTTTCCCTGCTGTTTTTCTGAGGTTCGCTAATAACGTTTTTTTCTATGTTTCTCTTTATTTTTATAAGCAGAATATGAAGATAATACTTTAAAATCTCTGCAAAGCCTTCTCTGGCCTGGTAATACTCATTCAGCATGGAATTCATTATCCCCTGAAATTCCCTGCTTTTTTGGGAAATCAGTATGCCTCCCTTTATGCAGTCCTCCGAAATTCTTTCTCCCGGAAAACACGGAAGCGAAAGCAGCTGCGCCGCCGTACAGTTACTGCTTGTTTCCGGATATATCCTTTCCGGTAAAAAAAGACAGTTTATCCATGTAAAATCATTCGTAACAGGCTGGAGCGAATGACAGTCCATTGGGCTTACCATAATAATATCACCCCATGAAACACTGCCCGTTTTATCATTCTCCGTATAAAAACCTTCTCCTTTTTTGATATAAACAATTTCGAAAAAATCATGAATATGAGTTTCGTAGCCTTGTTTATCTACGGATTCATTGATTGCTATAACGCCCTTTCGTTTTGCAAAATCTTCATAAAGATACTTCTTCAAAACAATCCACTTCCCATTTGCAGCCGGTATTTAACGTTTCTTTTTCTTTATACGATAAGATATCAGTACCGCCGCCACCGCCGCAGCAGACAATGCCGAGGCCGCAATTATCAATATGCGTGCTACATGCGTATCTTTCCGCACCGGAGCTCCTGTAAACTGATAATTAAAGCGCGAGTTCGGCGCACTGTCTCCGTTTAAATAGAATTCGAAGAAATCGCCTTCTGTCTGCATGTTGTCATGCCATTTAAACTGAAATGATATCTGTTCTTCTGCCGGATTAAGACCTATATCCTTAACAGGCAGGGCAAGTTCAATGCAGCAGCCTGAAATGGCATACCGGATACTGTCGTTTACGGTTTCCCATACATATCCGCCTAAACTACGTTCCAATACAGTAGTATTCTCTCTGACGCCTGTTCTGTTTACCACGTACTGGTATCCTTCCCATCCCGGCAACTCTTTATCCGTGCGGATAAAAAGGTTCATCCAGGCGGCATCTGTATACGGTGTAATATTATTCGTAGTTTCAGCATAAAAATATACGTACTCATTATCATAGGCGGCTTTCATCACTTTAAAATCATTTCTGCCTGTTTTGTTGACATATTTAACGTTCCGCCCGATACCCTTGCTCTCCCGGTCTGCCTTATCGTACATATCGTCCCTGTATTCAAAAGAAATATCCGCCCAGTCGTCAAAGCTCCCGTCAATTGAAATTCCGGAGGAAGCGCTTTGTTCAACTGTTTTGCCCGTACCCTTAAAGCGACGTATATTTATTATCATCTGATTGTAGAAGTTGTCACCCAATCCCCCCTCCCGCGTCGGTTCTATATCTCTGCTGTATTCCGCGCAGAACTGGTCGAAAAATACACCGTACTCCGGAACAGAACTGATGTTTGCCCATTCAGGAGGATTTGTAAAACGCGCGACTACCCATTCATTCCACCCTGTAATAAATAAAATATCAGGATCTAATGAAATTGCACGGTCAAAGCTTTCCTGGAACGCCGCGCCTGCCTCACTGTGATACTCTGGATCTGACGGATCTTTCGTAAGGTATTTGAACTGCGACGTATTGCTTCTTCCGCTTGCGATGAAGTATCCGTCCTGATCCGTGACTGACATGCCTCCTCCGATCTGATATTCATAATCCGCGTAGCCGCTGATTGTCTGGGAAACGCTGACAGTAACAAGCTCCGCCGGATTGTCTTCCGTATACGCCGCCTTTTGCGGGTATGCCGAATTCCATGGCCATTCGTTTTCTGAAAATCCGGTATCGTTGAAAGGATACGGTCTGCGCAGCGTGAAATACTCCTTTAGTTCATCCGAAACCATCACATCCCACGCAAGAAAAAGCGGTTTATCCTTCCAGCGAAACCAAATACTGTCATAACGAGGGTCTGAATAAAACTGATCGTAAAAATGCTGAACCACTTTACAGGCCTGCGTATAATCCCACGTTGCCATTATGACAATTTGAGGCACGTCTCCGCCTTCCTGAATAATTTCAAGAAACACGTCAAGAATTTTCGTCAGATCATCTTTATAAGGTATTATACCGGTATCCGCAAGCCAGTTTGTATAATCCAATACTATTGCGTCCACACCCGCGTCAGTAAGCATCTGCGCATGTTTTCTTATGACATACTCATCATCCCTGAGACTGTAGTAACCCCATACAGGTTCTCCCCAGTAGTGATAAGTTTCAGGCAGGCCCCAAAGAGAACTGTTTGTCAGCGCGTCACTGTTTTCACGCAAAATTTTTGATATATTTCTCGGCGCATGTTTATCAAGCGATACGGCGGATCGCATGGAATCATAATGCCAATTATGATAAAACAAAAGCACATATTTATCGGAAGCGGTTCCGCCGGCTTCGCTATACTCAGGTGTACTTCTGCCTAAGCTGTCAGTCAGTACCCATGTGTCGCTTTGTACGTCCCATGTATAATTCCTGTCTTCCCCATTATTGCCGGCAGACGCCGTACTCCCCGGTAAAGTCCCGGAAATATTACTGATAACTAACAGGCACAAAAGAACTGATAAACGCCTAATTAATTTCATAATGCAGTAGCTCCTTATATGTTGCTTTCAAGTATTCGGTTCCGCCGCTCTGTATATCAGAGTCCCGACGGCTGCAAAGGGCCGGCTTTTACCGTAGGTGTCTTTACATAATTTATTTTCAGAGGCATCGCGCACGGTCCCAGTTCAAATCCTGTTGTTTCTTCCTCATCATCAATATACAGCCGTGTTTCAGGTTCTCCCTCCAGTTCGGATCTTCCCCAGATTCCTACGCCTTCCGTTGAATCCGGCGACGTTATGTACAATAAATACTCGCCGTCCGGCAAAGCTTCAAACTCCATCTTATTTTCAGCGTTATCGGCAAAGTTTGTAAAATTTACCACTGCGGCGGGCGTGTTTTCCTCGCTTATTGTGTCTTCATACGTTCCCATCCATTTATATAACGCAAAGTCCAGCGTGCCTGTATTGTCCCCGTATGACGGACAGTTGAGCGACAGTGAATTAAATTCTACGGTAGCAAAAAACTGTATAGCCACAGACTGGTTAACGGCTCTGTGTTCGTTCGTTTTGCCGGTAGTTTCAAATGCATATGAAAACGCGTCCTGACTTATTATATCGCCGGCATATGTCTCGTTTCCGGGGGCAATTGTCGGGTGCGGTATTTTCTCGGTAGGTTTCGGCATATCTGAAGGCGTAGGTTCAGCTGTCTGTGCAGACGGAGACGGCTTTTGCGTTACGATAACCTGGCTTTTCGTAGGCTGCGGCGTTTCCTCACCGGCAGGTTTGTCCTTGCCGCTGCACGCGGAAAACGTAAATGCCGCTAAGACACAAAGTATTAAGGGTGCAATTCTTTTTAACATATTCTTTTCTTCCTTTCATGTATGTTTTATATTTGTAAAGTGCTTTTATATGTGCTTACATAAAACGGTAAACAATCTCATGAAAGCCTGATTTATCCGCATCTTCACGAGTGCATTTTTATTTGAAAAATACATTGGACTTACGTAAATCATGTTATCATAGAAGCAACATAGCGTAAATATGGGCAAATCCGTTTTCTGTTTAGGAAATTTCTATACATATTGAAATAACCAAAACCACCACACATATCTTTTTAGCTATAATATGGAAAAAAAAACCGGCTTTCAAAAATGAAAGCCGGCCAGGCTGCTGACAAATCCCTAAGTTTTTTGTAACATAGGGGGTTGTGATTCTTTGACAAGGGAAATTTCCACTACAAAAGAAAAATGTGTTGTCATTATCCACAACACATTGCGATTTTCTTCAGATCTGTCGTGCATGCGGAGAGCGACATCGTATCACCGGCGACACTGGGCATTGACGTCGATTTCAATCCACGTTCTCCATGCGGAGAACGACTGCAGTGTAGCCAAATGCGCAAAGGGACAGCTGCGGATTTCAATCCACGTTCTCCATGCGGAGAACGACAGCAAAGCCTTACAAAATACTGCCTGTTGTATTTCATTATATTATGCATTTTGCCTAAAAACAATACTTTTCCATTTATATTACTCTGATTTATTTCTATTCTCTTCTATTAAAAGCGGTGCGAACCTCCCCGGGATTTTATGGGCGTTTGAGGTTCGCACTGTAAAACTATTTTTCATATTTTACCTGTGTACGGCTTACAGTCTTCAAATACCTTCCTGCAGGCTTAGGAAGGGCGGGAGCTTATCCGTTTTTTGTTCAGCGTGCTCCTGCGGGCTTGCAGGTCTTTTAATCACCGGAATCTGACTCAGTGCCGGTTCCTGATTTTGTCTCTATTTGAAGGTCAGGCTGTTCTTCCTTTAAATGCCGCATAAACTCCTCACCGGTGATATTTTCCTTTTCAAATAGGATCTTTGCGAGATGGTCGAGGGTTTCCCGGTTTCCGGACAGAACAGAGACTGCTCTTTCATAGCAGCTTGTAATGATTCCCTGGATCTCCGCATCGATTTTAGCTGCTGTCGCATCAGAACAGTCTGTTGTTGTTGAGTCCAGAAGGTAAAGGCTGTTCTTCCGTTCCCAATTGACAAAGCCGAACTGTTCGCTCATACCGTACATCGTCACCATACTGCGCGCCAATTTTGTAGCCTGTTCAATGTCATTCGCCGCTCCGGTCGTAATGGAATCAAACTGCAGCTGCTCAGAAGCGCGGCCGCCGGTGAGTACGGTAATTTCGTCTAAAATTTCTTTTCTGCTCATCAGGTGTTTTTCCTGCTTGGCCACCTGCATCACATAGCCGAGCGTTCCTGAGGTTCTGGGGATAATCGTAATTTTATGAACAGGCTCGGTATGAGTCAGCAGCGCGGATACCAAAGCGTGGCCGATTTCGTGATACGCTACCACCCATTTTTCTTCGGTGGATAAAACCTTGCTCTTTTTTTCTTCTCCGGCCAAGATCACTTCCACTGCTTCGTCCAGCTCCACCTGCGAAACCCGAGACTTTTTGGCCCGAACCGCACGCAGTGCCGATTCGTTTATAATATTTTCCAAATCTGCGCCGGAGGCCCCGGGTGTGGAACGCGCAATGACATCCAAGTCCACATTTTCCTCCATGATCACGTCCCTGGCATGAACCTTTAAAATCGCCACCCGCCCCTCCTGGTCCGGCAGATCCACAATAATTCTGCGGTCAAAACGGCCCGGACGCAGCAGCGCCTTATCCAAAACCTCCGGTCGGTTGGTCGCCGCTAAAATTACGACCCCTTTCGAAGAATCAAATCCGTCCATTTCTGCCAGCAGCTGGTTGAGCGTCTGCTCCCGCTCATCATTCGATCCGCCTAAAGCATTGTCGCGGCTCTTTCCGATCGCATCAATTTCATCAATAAACACAATACACGGCGCATTGTCCACAGCCTGCTTGAACAGGTCCCGGACACGAGACGCACCGACACCCACAAACATTTCCACAAATTCCGAACCGGACAGAGAAAAGAAAGGTACCTTTGCCTCTCCTGCCACAGCCTTGGCCAGCAGGGTTTTACCGGTTCCGGGAGGGCCCACTAAAAGTGCGCCCTTGGGAAGCTTGGCGCCGATAGCCGTATATTTTTCCGGATGATTCAAAAAATCAATAATTTCCACTAATGAGGTCTTGGCTTCATCCTGTCCCGCCACATCCGCAAAGCTCTTCCCCGTAGACTGTTCCGCATATATTTTACTTGTATTCTTGCCGAAAGACATTACGCCGCTGCCCATCTTCTTGCTCATCATCCGCATAATCACAAAGAAAACAACAGTAATAAACAGCACGGGTAAAATATAAGACAGCAGGACCTCAAACCAGGTGGCACTGCGTTGGATTGGAGAACTGAAATCTACGTTTTTTTCCAGAAGAAGTGTGATCAGGTTATCATCTGCAACGCCCAGCAGCATCCCGGTCTTGTAATACACGGGGTTCTTCTCATCAAAAGCAGCGGGCTTGATGTTGATCTGCTGGTTCGTAAGCTCAACCTTCTCGATCTCGCCGTTATTCAGCATATCAATAAATTCTTTATAAGTAATCTCTTTATATGTCGGCTCCGTCATTTTCGGTAAAATAACGGAGCTGAATATCACGATGGCCAGAACAATAATAATATAATATATAATAATCGGAATGCGTTTCTTCTCTTTCAATCGTGTAATACCTCCCCTTTTTATCAATATAAAAATAGATATATTGGTAGTATAACACGAAGTTGTGAAAAGTTTTAGTTTTTTTTGCGGAAACGGCGTAATAGTGAGCCTTCCGCGGCCGCCTCGGGGTCAGCGCACCTGCCGGGTATGTAAAAATTCAGACGACAGCGAAACATACAGCGCTGCTTGCAGCCGCGCCGCTTCGGTCTGAAGCGGAAACGGAATCATACAGCCGGGAAGCGGTCAGCTCAGCGAAAGCCTGCCGCCGCACACTGAATCCATTTTACGCGTTTCTGTTTTCCCGGCTGCTTTTACCGCATTTGAAGCTGTATTTTAACCCTCTGTTTTTGCACTTTCGTATTTTGCCTTTGTCGCCAGTCCGCCTCTGATGTGCCTCTCTGCCTTGTTTTCGTCAAGGATTTTACGCACATCCTCTGCCAGCGCCATATTCAGCCCCGGCAGCCGTTCCACCAGATCCTTGTGGACCGTGGATTTACTGACCTCAAATTGCTTTGCCGCAGCGCGGACCGTACAATTATTGTCCAGGATGTAGTGCGCAATTTCGTACACGCGATTTTCAATATAATCTTTCAATGCTAAGCCCCCTTAGCGCCTGTTCCAAGAAATGTATATGACGCTGAGGGCGCAGATATTCAGGCCTGTTTCGGGAATATTGCAAAAAATAAAGAATCCTTGAAAAGCAGACAGAATCATAAGATATGGCTTGGAGCGCATCTTGTGCGATCCCGGCGGCCGTGACGGGGCGGTGCACGGGCAAAAAGAAATAAAAGCAAAAGCAGAGGCCGTTAAGACAGAATCACAGAGACAGAAGCCGCTGATAGCATAAGCATCTATCTGCAGCTCCTCCGGCATTTACGCACATGCCGCCGGAGAATGCCGTACATCATTATGACCTGCTATTCGTCCAGGAGATCCTGCAGCATTTTCTGCGGATGATTTAGGAAACGGCGCATCAACTGATAATGTGACGTTTGCTCATACGGTGTTAAATAAATTCCGTCCTCCCGCAGCTCATAGATCTCGCTGTCAGGATACGCCATTAAAATCGGCGAATGTGTCGCAATCAGCAGCTGGGAGCCAGCCCTTACCAAACGGTGAAACTCCGACAAAAGAGACATCTGGCGCACAGGCGAAAGGGCAGCTTCAGGCTCGTCCAGAATATACAGGCCGTTTTCTCCGAAGCGGTTCTCCACAAGCGCCATAAAGCTCTCTCCGTGGGATTGGCAGTGCAGCGACCCGCCGCCATAGGAATCCATCACCCGCGGACCGCCGGCAGGGATCTCATCTAATAAATCAAGATAAGAGGCCGCGTTGTAAAAGCTTTCCGCCCGCAGAAAAAAGCCGTCTTTCTGATAGCCTGTCCGCGAAACAGTCAGATATCGGTGCAGCAGAGATTCCGTGGCTTTTGTTTGAAAACGGTATTTGCGGGAGCCGCCTTCGGCATTGAATCCGACGCTGACAGCCAGCGCCTCCAAAAGCGTGGACTTTCCCGTTCCGTTTTCTCCCACAAAAAAGGTAACTTTTTTCCGCAATACCAGGCCGCCCATGCTTCTGAGGTGCATCACTGCTGGCAGCCGTGCGATATAACTTTCCTCTTGATCGATGCCATCCCTGATTCCGATGGATTTTACATACATGCCGTCCAGCATTCCGCTTCCTCCTAATCATTCCGAATTGTTCCGACGAAGTATTCCGATACTGCAAATGATTTTTCAATTTATCCCCAAGCTGCAGAGATAGTTTCCGCTCAGCTCATGCCACCTAAATACCGCGCTGTTTTAGGGCTTCAGCGCCTGTTTACAATTCCGCAGAATCGTCTCGGCGGATCACCTGCCAAGCCTCACATAAACGCGCAAAAGGATAGACCGCGTTTGCCGGGCTGGTTGAGGGTAAAATCACGGCGCTGCGGCCCGCCGCCGGTTCCATATGCCGCCGGTACAGTCTGCCCGCCGTTTCGCCGTTGGCATAAATCTGCCGAATCGGGCTTGTTTTTAAAATCAGGCTGATATCATTCGGCACGACATTGCGTATGCTTTGATCCCGGGAGCCCTCAATTTCACAGCATTGTACGACATCCCAAAGCGCTATCCTGTGCAGAAGCAGAAACTCCCGTTTTTCCGCTTCTGTTTCCGGGCGGCAGCAGTGCGCGTCCTCAGAAAAAACAGCAGTCAGCACGTCCCAGAAGCGGTTCCGGGGATTTCCGTAATAAAAGGATATTGCTCGGGATTTTACCGATGGAAACGAACCGAGGATCAAAATTTCCGAAAATCTGTCGAATACAGGCGGTATGGTATGCACCACCTTCATTTTACCGACTCCGCTTTGATCAGAAAATCGTAAATCGGCGCGATCATGCGGTAATGCGCTGCGACGGTCTGCGCAAGTGTTTCCGAAAACAGCAAATTAAAATCGCGGCTGTTATGAATCAGGCAGATGTTTTTTCGATCCAGCCAATTCCGCAGGCGTTCATCCTCCTCCGGATATCTGCTTTTTTTATATAAATCTCCCTCTATGGCGAAGATGTCCTGCTTTTCGTATGACTTCAGCGCTGCCGCAAAGCTTTGATCTCGATTCAGGATCAGGCGGCGGATTGCTTCCATAGAGTCCGTATCCGCCTGATAATATCCGCACCCGTAACGAAATCCCCGGGGCGAGAGTTCAAAAAAATATCCCGGGAGACCATGGTACAGCTTTTTGTCCCGCATAAACACGCACCACATCACATCCCGATAAAGAGATTTGTCTTTTGAAAACCGCGTGTCCCGGTAAATACGGGAGATGGATTTTCCCACAGCCGGAATACAAATCAGTTCATTGTCAATAGCGTGCAGCTCAGGAGCCAGTTCTCTCGTAAGCGCTGCAAGCGGCGCAACCACTTCTGTCTGGTAATCCGCCTTATGCGCTTCGAACCACATCTTATGGTTCTGTCTGCGGTTTTCGGATAAAAATTCCAGCGTCTGCCGAGTGAATCCCATTACACATACCTCCTTCTGCCGGTCCCCGTCCGCTTCTTCACGGCACGCAATCCGCCCACGGTCCCGGAACACATTCTATTTTTATTATAGCACGTCTCGGGCATAGCGCAAACAGCCTGCCTCTTACCCGCCAATACCCGCTCCGCCACCCGCAGTCCATCTCTACCCGCTCAAACTGCCGCAAACTACCCGAGAGGTAAATTTCAGGGCTGACGTGTAAACTACCCGAGAGGTAAATTTTAAGACGCGAGGGCGCTCCGGACGATGCTCGGAATTGTAATAAGTCGCGGGAATTGTGCAATTGTGTAAGTAATTACAATATAGTATCGTATCTTTATATTGAATTCGTAAACATTTTGTATGCGCCTATTTAATAGAAACATCGGCAATATTGTAAAATATATTAATTTTCACCTGCACGAGCCCTTGACAGTTGAAAGTATCGCAAAAGCATTTTACCTGAGTCAATCGCAGCTGAACCGTGTATTTCATAAAAAAGTCGGTTCTTCTGTCTACCAGTATCTTCAATTGAAGCGGCTTATTGAGGCGCGCTTAATGCTCAAAGCCGGCAGGACGCCGGACGATGTGGCCCGGGCCTGCGGATACAGTGATTATTCCTGCTTTTATAAAGCTTATCGTAAAAATTTCGGCACCTCGCCGTATGATGACATCAAGGGCACGCGGCACAGTATTGTGCAGCCTCCGTTTTAGAGGGCAGCCAATTGATGTCATTATGCAGCCAGCCTGGCAGGCATCAGCTGGTTTGCTAATTTTAACCATCTTTCTTCGCGGTAAATAGGCTCTCTATAAATTAGCCGATCCCGATGAGCCGGACAATACTGGTAAAGAAAAAACAGACAATCATGCAAATGACTGTTGGCAGAAGAAATGCCGCTACTGTCCATTTTTTACTTTGCGTTTCCTTTTTGATGGTCATGCACGTTGTGGAGCACGGCCAATGGAGCAGACAGAACAGCATGGTTGAGACTGCCGTGACCCAGGTCCAGCCATTATCCATCAGCAGTTCCTTGAGCAGGGATAAATTTTCTAATTCGATAATACTTCCGGTCGACATATAGGCCATAATGATAATGGGAAATACGATTTCATTGGCCGGTATGCCTAAAATGAATGCCATCAGAATTACGCCGTCCAGGCCAAGCAAATTGGCAAATGGATCAAGAAATCCTGCGCATTGTGCCAGCAGGCTGGCCCCGCCTACTTGTACGTTTGCCATAATCCAGATGATCAGCCCTGCCGGCGCTGCTACTGCCGCCGCTCTGCCCAGGACAAACAGTGTTCTGTCACACAGCGACCGGACAATTACCTTTCCGATCTGCGGCCTCCGGAAGGGCGGCAGCTCCAGGGTAAAAGAAGACGGAATTCCTTTCAGAATCGTGCCTGACAAAAGGCGGGATACAACAAATGTCATAAATATACCGAACAATACTACACAAAGTAATATTGCTGCTGACAGAACGGATTTTCCCAAGCCGGCCGCTGTCCCGAGAAAAAACATGGAGATGATTGATATAATTACAGGAAATCTTCCGTTGCACGGCACAAAGTTATTTGTCAGAATTGCAATTAAGCGTTCCCGCGGTGAGTCGATGATACGGCAGCCCACAACACCGGCTGCATTGCATCCAAAGCCCATACACATGGTCAGCGCTTGTTTTCCGCAAGCTTTTGCTTTTTTGAAGTGATGATCCAGGTTAAATGCGACTCTCGGCAAATATCCGAAGTCCTCCAGCAGGGTAAATAGTGGAAAAAAAATGGCCATAGGCGGCAGCATAACTGAGACAACCCAGGCCAGCACACGGTAAACACCGAGTACAAGCGCTCCGTGTACCCATTCCGGCGTCCCGAGCCAGTGAAAAAACTCCGTCAGCCGATCCTGTATCCAAAACAGACCTTCTGAGAGCAGCTGGGACGGATAATTTGCACCTGTAATCGTAAGCCAAAAGATCCCGCACAGCAGCAGCAGCATAATCGGAATCCCTGTAATGCGGCTCGTCAATATTTTATCTAATTTCCGTTCTCGTTCCGTACGCCTTTGATCCCGTATTGTCACAGCCTCCAGGCATGCCTCCTCCGCCATAAGCACAATACACGAAACAATTCTATCTCTTAAATTTTCATGTGTAATCCCCGCTTCATGCAAAATTTCCCAGGCCTCCCGCAGCGCCGCCGCAACCAGCTCCTCCTGCAGCAGTATCATCCCATAATACCGATCCAGTGCTTCTCCCAATGCCGCATCATAATCAATCAGCTTAATCGCCGTCCATCTCGCCGACAGTTCCGAAAATTTACCTCTCGGGTAGTTTACTGAACTCCCAATTTTATTCGCACCTATTTCCCGATCTTGACGGTCCGCTTGATATGAATCTACCTCTCGGGTAGTTTGCGGCAACGGATCAGCAAAAGCTTGGGATATAAAATCTGCCCGAGAGGTAATTTTATAGATCGCATTTTCAACGAGGGTGACAGCTTGCTCAATCGGTGCGGTGTATCGGATTTTTACTGTGCCGGGACAAAGATGAGACGGGTTTCGTGTGACAAGGGCTTGGAGCGCGGCGAGAAATTCCTGCAGGCCCTTGCCGCTTCTGGCACTGGTGCCGACTACAGGTACGCCCAGATACGCCTGAAGCTTTTTGAGATCAATGTGGATATGCTTTTTTTCTGCCTCATCCATTAAATTAATGCAAACAACAACATTCGGCGTGATCTCAATCGTCTGCAGAACAAGATTCAGATTCCGTTCCAGACACGTGGCATCGCAGACCACGGCCACGGCATCAGCACCGCCAAAACATATAAAATCTCTTGCAACCTCTTCTTCTGCTGAGTGTGCCATCAGGGAATAGGTCCCAGGCAAATCTACAATAATATAATTTGCGTATTCCCCGCTGCAGCGTCCCTGCGCCGTGCTTACCGTTTTTCCAGGCCAGTTCCCTGTATGCTGGTTCATGCCAGTCAATTCATTAAATACTGTACTTTTTCCTACGTTTGGATTACCTGCCAACGCGATTATAATATCCTGCTCTGTTTCCTTTCGGACAATACCTGAAAATGAATCAACCGCATGAACACCTGTAGAAGCTGCCGTCAGTCCCATATTTTACCCATTCCTTTCTCATTCTCCTGCCTGCTTTCTTTTTGTCTGTTGCTTGAGCGCCGGACCGCAGGCTTCAAATTTTTATTACAGCTTACTGCCGGCATTCATTTTACCTATATCACTGAAACTAAAATGTCTTTGGAGTCTTCTGTCCGCAGTGCAATTACAGCCCCCCGGATGTTATATGCAACAGGATCCCCGGCCGGATTTTTCTGCAGGCACTCTATATTTGTGCCGCTGATAACGCCTAAATCCAAAAGGCGTCTCCGCATGCTTCCGGTTGCTGTAATTTCAGCAACCCTGGCGGTTTGCCCCACCTTTAAATTTGCCAGGCTCTGCAGGCCCGATTTCTCATATATCATATAAAAACCTCCGAAATATCAATGTAATGAAACGGCTCTGTCGAGCAATTGTTCCCTCGGCTAACAAGATTAGCTTAAGGCAACTTTTATTTCATACTACATCATATTCCGGAGGCATTAGATTGCTACAGCCTCTGTAAAAGCAAAACAGTCTTTCGGATTGATCTGCAGGTTATTTTGTTTCTGCAATTAAAATAGAAGCAAGATTCTTTTCTATAAATTTCTTTCCATAGCCCAATCCCATATCCGCTTTTTAGAAGCCTTTATATCTGATTTTGCGGCTGCTTTGAAAAGTTTCTGCCGGATTTTCATTTCAGCTCATGTATTCAGGTGGAATTAAAATGCACGGATAACGATTTGTGACTGCGTTTCTTTTAGAATAATCGAATAAATAGGCATTGCCGGCAATAAAACGGACTGCATATCCGGCGCCCTTAATTTCTTTGCGTACTTCTGCCTCAGATCCAAAAAATAAATCTGCTTGTTGCTTTAAACGCGCGGCAGTTTCTCGGCAGGTTCGCTCCGGGCGCCAAAGCTCCCGGAGTGATTCCGGAGGCAGGTCTGAACTGTCCGAGCAAAAATAGTCATACAGAAGATTCCTTTTCAACTGCTGGAGTTCAAACTGACAACTCGCCTTCCCCATGGGATAAAATTTTCCATTTGATCCTGTCTTATCGGCAAACATCAATAGAAGATCATACATTTTACGGGAAGAAATAGGCTGGAATAAATATCCCTCCTCTTTATAAAATTGTCCCAATGCATCGTAAAAATCAAATGGCGAATTGAAATACGGCATCAGATAATCAAGGCTGGCGGAAAATCTGTTTGAGTTATAATACCGCTCCAGCACATCCTCGACCTGCTTCAGGCGTATAATCTCCTGATAAGATAAATACTGATTCCGGATAATTTCATAAGGCGGATATTTGGAAAATACATACGCATGCTCCTGCTGCATATGATTCAGCGGTGCGCCGGCCAGCAGTTTTAAAAAACCTAATTGCAGCTGATGCGCTTTCAGTGCATACGTTTCATTGAATGATTTTCGAAACAGCGCCAGGGTTTCATGCGGCAGACCGGCAATTAGGTCCACATGTACATTCACAGTACCCCCCATAACCAACTGCGAAATATTCCGGAATAATTTTAATATCTTCCCGCCTCTGTCACAAGCTTCCAGCACTTCTTTATTGGCAGACTGTATTCCGAATTCAAATTGAATCAACCCGGGAGGTAATTGGTTGATAAATTTAATAAATTCATTGTCAAGCAGATCTGCCGCAGCCTCAAAGTGAAAATGCGTTTCCGGATTGTCTCCTCTCTGCTGCCGTTCCTGATATTGCTCGGCAATAAAACGGATAATCGCGTATGCGCGATCTCGGATACAATTAAAAGTACGATCTACAAATTTTACCTGGCCAACCCTGTTCTCATAAAAAAAGAATATATCCTGATATACCCGTTCAATAGGCAGCAGCCGCACCTTACCGCATGCCGCGGATAAACAATACGCACACCGGTAAGGACAGCCCCGTGAGGCCTCATAATATACAATTCGGTTTCTGAACCGGCCGATGTTATCTTTGTTATAAATAAACGGAATCTCAGACAAATCCGTTATCGGCGCACAGCATACTGTCTGTCCGCAGACACAAAATGCAAAGCTCTCCGGCACACCATCCACAGAAACTTGCATTTTATCGGAAAAATTTACCTCTCGGGTAGTTTGAGATAGATACCGAGCGGCAGGCTGACAGTCTTTCCGGCAGGCTGAGGACATACCGGTATACAGCCAAAGCAACAACGCATAAAAGGCACGTTCGCCCTCTCCTGAAATAATATAGTCATAATTCTCATGGCTAAGAGACGTATGTCCGGTCCCAAAAGAAATCTCCGGCCCGCCTAAAATAATGTACCTCTCGGGTAGTATAATCCGCAAATCGCAGCACAGACGGGTAATATATTCGATGTTCCACAAATATACGGAAAACGCAATCACGTCCGGGGCTGCGGAGGCGATGTCCGTAATAACCGCGTCATAGGCGTCATTAATCGTAAACTCTCGGATCTGTATCTCAATCTGCCGTCCGCACGCCGGATTATACAGATCGCAATAATGAAGAAAACTGCATTTAAGTGAATAAACCGCCGGATTTGAATGAATATATTTGGAGTTTACAGCGCAGAGCAGAACTTTCAATCCAATCACCAATTTGCAAACAATTGATCGCTGCAATCGTTTAAATTTATTTTTAAATACAACCTCCGGAAAAACCGGATGCGATATCATGATTATATGAGATGCATGCTGTACAATGCAAGCCGTTCCGGCCGGAACAAATCAGCTGGTTCCCATTTTCCAGGGACAGCCGGGAGAAGTACATAAAACAAACCAGTATTTTCATCAGCAGGAACAGATCCTGCTTGACACCTTCAGGATATATGCTACCATAGACCTGCAGCAAGTAAACACGGATTCTTTAAGTAATAAGCGTATTTCATGGTGATGGGACAAAATGAGGTTGTTAAAATGCAGACAGATAACAAAGGCAATACAGCAACATATAAGCACGGAATGGATCGCGGTAAAATGCAGACGCTTTCAGAACACGAAAAGGATAAAATCTGCGCATATCATTCATTGTCTCACTCTATAAAAAAGGATGGCATTGATGACAACCCGGACGATATTTCAAACATTGATATAAATACGGATCTAAATATAACGGTTTCAGCCGGCTGCCATTCGTATGCGGACGGCCATGGCAGTACCGCTGCCTCGAACAGCTGCGGTCAGCACAAAGACGATATTTCCACTGCCCCGGATGATTGTTTTGCACACAGTAATCCGAGTCCTATTGTCTCAGCCCCTTCCGGCTGCTCGGAAGGACAAGATGACACAGACATACAAATACGCAGATATCCCAAAGCAAAGGCAATGTGGCCTATTGCAGCAACATGTCTTCTGCTGGTGGCACTCGTGATCTTTATGGCTTTTACCGACGGATTTACCGCTATGAAATCTTTAGAACGTTTTCAGGCTTATATTGATAGTTTCGGTATCTGGGCTGCTATTGCATTTTTTATTGTTCAGATGTCCTCTGTCATAATAGCGCCGATACCAAGTAATATCTCCACTGCCGGCGGAGCTGTAATTTTCGGACTGTGGAAAGGCTTTCTGCTTAGTATCTCCGCAGTTATGCTCGGATCTATAATCGTCTTTCTTTTAGCAAAAAAAGTCGGACATCATTTTGCGCAGCAGTTTGTGTCTAAAAAAATGGCGGAAAAATATCTGAAGATCATTGATTCAAAACGGGACACTTTTCTTTTTCTGACATTTCTGCTGCCATTTTTCCCGGACGATATCATCTGTATTTTAGCCGGTCTTACCTCTATCCGAACTTCAAGATTCGCCATTATTCTTTTACTATCAAAACCATGGGGCATATTCGTATCTGCGGCCATCGGCAGTTCCGCAATACAAATTTCTATATACGGCTGGATTGCAATCGCTTTGGCAACAGTTGCAATTATGGTATTGGGATTTATATTCGGAGAAAAAATCGAGCAGAAGTTTTTGTCCTTCTTCAAACGCAGCAAAAAAGATAAATAATAACATAGCACAAAAATCCATTACCCGAATCTATCTGTAAAAACCATCCGTGAAAACTACCCGGGAGGTAAATTTGGGGGAAGGTAAATCTTGAAAACTACCCGAGAGGTAAATTTCAAAAGCTGAATTTTAAAAGATAAAGCTTAGAGAGAGAGCTAAAAGCTATTCGCGGGAATTGATCTGATTCATTTATTTAAAAGCGGTTAACTGCAGCCGGCAGATACCAGCCGCAGCCAACCGCTTGCCTAAAAGTATATTGCAGGGATTTTCAGGGATTATTGAAACAAGGAGGCTGGAAGTATCACTTGGCTCGCGTTCTGAGAAATCGTCCCGTTTCCGGCAATACCGGAGGTATTCCGGCCCCATATAGTAATACTCCCATCCGTATTCAGAATCATACTGAACCAGGAACCGGCAGCTGCTGAAGCCGCATTTGCAGAGATCAGGTACGGCACGGACTGTGTCCCGGCATTCGAGCAGATTTGTCCGTCACTGTTCAGTCCCCAACCATAAACGCGATTATTTTCCGTAACAAACAATACATGCTCATCCTGAATGCTTGCCCGCCGAACGCTTCCGGAATTAAAAATATTGTGGACGGCACCATCTCCTCCCCCGGCGCCAAAGCTGATGCAATCTCTCCAGCCAAAATAGTACAGACCGCCATTTTTATCAACCACAAGCGTTGAATGCTCGCCTGCATACACTGCGGCAGCCTCTCCCATAATGCGAACCGGCGTCTGATATTTTTCCTCAGGGGAATCAATCAGCTTTTTCCATCGATTATCGCCTAAACCATACAGATTTCCAGCACTGTCAATATACAGGGAATGCCGTCTGCCGG
>USLW01000003.1 GCA_900555605.1 uncultured Clostridium sp.
GGCCACCCGCGGTCTCCGATAGACAGCTGGCACCGAATATACTGTGCCGCTCCCCGCAGGAGGGACATTGGAAGTAAGACATATTTTCCACGATTCCCAGCACCGGAACATCCATCATGTCTGCCATTCTGACCGCCTTCTCCACAATCATGGCCACCAGCTCCTGCGGCGAAGTCACTACCACAATTCCATCTACAGGCAAAGATTGAAATACGGTCAGCGGCACGTCTCCGGTTCCCGGAGGCATATCTACAAACATGTAATCCACATCGCCCCAAAGAACATCGGTCCAGAACTGCTTGACCGTACCGGCAATAATCGGTCCCCGCCAAACCACGGGATCATTGGTATCTTCAAGCAGCAGATTTACAGACATGATTTTAATGCCGGTCTTCGTTTCAACAGGAAGAATTCCATCCTCATTTCCCATAGCCTTCTCTTTGATTCCGAAGGTTTTCGGGATCGACGGTCCGGTGATATCCGCATCTAAAATCGCCGTCCGATATCCTTTCCGCTGCATTAGAACAGCGAACATAGAGGTAACAAGGGACTTTCCGACCCCGCCTTTGCCGCTGACAACAGCTATGACTTTTCCGATATGGGACGTTGCATGCGGCTTTTCCTTTAAATTCTGTGCGCGCTCCGCACAATCCGCACCGCAGTGACTGCAGTCATGATCGCAGTTTTCATTCATACTCCGTTTTCCTCTTTTCCATAATGATTTCTTCTGTAAGATGATCCGTGTCGTCCTGAAACGTGCAGCAGCAGAGTCCATTTGCAGTACGGCAGGTTTCGCCTCTGTCGCAGAGCGCTACGTTTCCGCCCTCAATCATAAGGCGCTTGCCATTCACCACTGCATCCGCAATTTTCCGGCGTGCTGCTTCATAAATTCCCGTTACCGTGGTTCGGGAAATCCCCATCTGCTTTGCGCACTGGGCCTGTGTCAGCGCCTGCAGGTCAAGCAGACGGATCACTTCATATTCATCTCTTCCTAAGCGGACAACCTGACAGGCCTCTGTCTCCCGGATCCCGATGGGCGCAAATCCGCGCGGACAGGGCATCGCGCAGACGCGCCTGCATTTTTGCGGTCTCGGCAATACAGTTCACCTCTGTTTCGTGCATAGACCGCTGCCGGCTTATGCTACGTCAAATTATACCCCGATTCCGACATATGTCAATAAACAATTCATCACCCGTTCACGGCGTGTTTTTTTGTTTGTTTTTATTGACAAGAAATTTAATCTCATTTATAATGTGACGGATGGCTGATAAACCATATGGTCTTAATCTAAAAAGCCGTATGGGCATTGCCCCAAAAAGACTAACAAATAGGGATCATTAGCTCAGTTGGTCAGAGCTACCGGCTCATAACCGGTTGGTCCGGGGTTCGAGTCCCTGATGATCCACCAAATAAGAACGCTAATTTTGATATAAAGTTAGCGTTCTTTATTTTTGCTCAAAAAGCTTTATTTTATGGGCATTTCGGGACTTTTCAAATTCAAACGAAGCCGTCGCAGCGGTCTGCTGTGGCGGCTTTTTCTGCTTTTTGGGGTTGATTTGCGTTTTAATCGGCTTTGTAATCGTTAAAAGATAGGTATTCGTTAAATTTTAGAGGTAATCGTTAAAAGATAGAAAATAGCAAAGAAAAAGCACATTGTGCCTCTCCTCTTTGAGAGGTTCAATGTGCTTTTTTACATCGTATTCATCAAATCAAGCAATAGTCGTTTCTGCTCATCCGTCAGGGTACTCCACTTTGAAAAGAGCTCCTGCTGTTCGGGTGTTAATGCGTTCGGCTCATCCCCTTCGGAGAAGAACTGTGCCAAGGTGATCCGAAACGCTTTGCAGACCGCTTTCAATGTAGGGAGCGTGGGTGCGTTGTTTCTGTTGAACATATTTGTAACGGTGGAATGGGATAACTCTGCTTCCTTTGCCAAGCGATAATCCGTCCAGCCGCGTTCTTCCATCAATTGCTTCATTCTTTTTTGTGCATCCATACCCTCACCTACCAATCTGTATCTATTATAATCCCCAAAAGGGTGATATCAAGGTTACTCTTTTGGAATAGCGGTAATACTATTAAAAAAGCAGGAGGATTGCACAATGGAAAAGCAAGATAACTTCTTTGAGCGGTTGGCTCGTGAAAGAAATATTACGGTGGAGCAGATGAAAGAAATCATCTCGGCTCGGATAAAGCAAGGACTCAATGATCCTGACCCCGATAAACGCAAATCCTGGGAGGCTATTCCCTGCGAAGGTGATATACCAACGCCGGAGGAATGGTTGAAGTATGCGGTGGAAAAATTGGAGATAAGCGGTCAGGAAGATTTGCTACAATGGCCGACAAATCAATAATATTTACAAAGCAAAACAGCTTACTCTGCTGAAAGAATAATGCTCTGCAATCTCTTTAAGAATTGCTCTGCTGCTCTTGAAAACACCTGATACTTTTTCCACACGATGCAAAGACCGGCTTCAAGTGTCGGAGAAAGCGGACGGAAGCATAATTCACTCTCTCCCGTAGTGTTGACGAGCTTATCTAAAGCGATTGCATAGCCAAATCCTTTTTTTACAAAATGGGAAGCGTTATAAATCAAATCATAAGTTGTTACAATGTTCATCTTCGAGATGTCACGCTTCATCCAAGCCGACATCTCACTGCTTGCAGTGGTCTGATGAGAAATAATCAAAGGTTTGTCCCATAAATCCTCGGCACAGACTGTTTCTTTTTCTGCAAGTGGACTGTCTTTTCGCATGAGGACACCCCAAGTATCTTTTTGTGGCAAGCGCATATAGTCATACTTTGTAATATCCACAGGCTCGACCAATAATCCAAAATCAATCAATCCTTTGTCAAGCCGCTCGGTCACATGATTTGCGTCACCGCTGTAAATATGATAACGGATTAACGGATGTTCTTTCTGCAAATCTTTTGCTGCCTGTGCGATAACATAAATTGCGTCCGTTTCACCACCGCCGATATATACATCTCCGCTTATATTTTCATCGGAAGCGGAAAGCTCTGCCTTTGTCTTTTCCATTAAATCAACAAGTTCCTCCGCCCGTTTGCGGAGCAGCATACCGTCCTCTGTCAAGGTTACCTTTTTGCTTCCCCGAATCAGCAGTTGTTTTCCGAGTTCTTCTTCCAAATCTTTTAATTGTCTCGACAGCGGTGGCTGAGTCATATGCAGGACTTCAGCCGCTTTTGTTATACTTTCCTCTCTGGCGACAGCAAGAAAATATCCCAATACGCGAATGTCCATATTTGCACCTCCCTTGCTTATAGTATAGCATATTTTCTCATACCTTTCAAGTATGCGACTCAATATAATATATGTATTTGATATTTTTACGCTTCTGAGTATAATAGAAATCAAGGAGGCGAGTTCATGCAAAAAAGCACAAAGTCAAACCGGGATTTGACAGATATTTTGAAAGATGCAGGATGTGACGAGGCGTTGGAAAAGCAGCTAATCGTATTGAAACAGACCGGACAGACAGACGAGTTCCTGCGATTACTTGCAAAACACAAAACAAGCCTGCTCGCAGATCTGCACAGAGTTCAAAAGCGCATCGACTGCCTTGACTTTTTGGTTTACAAAATAAAAAAAGAAACGATTTAGGAGGAACAATCTTATGAATATGAATTTTGATTTTAACAACCCCACCCGCATTTTATTCGGTAGCGGCAAGCTGAACGAACTCGGTAATCAGGCAATGCCCGGCAAAAAGGCAATGGTACTGATTTCAAACGGCAAATCCACAAAAGTAAACGGTTATCTTGACAGAACGCTGGAACAGCTTCATAAAGCAGGCGTGGAAACCGCTGTGTTTGACGGCATTATGGAAAATCCGTTGAAAGAAGCTGTCATGGACGGCGCAACCTTTGCAAGAGAAAACGGCTGTGACTTCATCGTAGCCCTCGGAGGCGGCGCAGTGCTGGATTCCTCCGTAGCGATCTCCGCAATGGCAACCAATGACGGCGACCTGTGGGATTATGTGCAGGGCGGTACAGGAAAAGGCAAGCCGCTTGCAAACAAGGGGCTTCCTATTGTAACCATCACGACTACCGCAGGAACAGGCTCGGAAATAAATTGCTGGGGCGTTATCTCAAATTTCGAAACCAAAGAAAAAATCGGATTTGGCGATCCGATCCTTACGCCTGTTCTTGCTGTTGTCGATCCTGAGCTGATGAAAACCGTACCGCCGAAATACACGGCATATCAGGGCTTTGACGCCTTGTTCCACAACACAGAGGTCATGATTTCAAACGGCGTAAATATTTTCAGCGAAGCCATTGCTTTGTCGGCAATCGAAAACATCGTGAAGTACCTGCCTCGTGCGGTTAAGGACGGAAATGATTTGGAAGCAAGAGAACATATTGCATACGGCAGTACCGTCGCAGGCATTACCATGCAGCTTACTTCTACAACCGCACAGCACTCTATGGAGCATTCTATGAGCGCCTACCATCACAATCTGCCCCACGGTGCGGGACTGATTATGATTTCAAAAGCATTTGCAGAATTTTTCATTGAGAAGCACGCCTGCGATGAACAGTTTGTCAAGATGGCAAAAGTTATGGATATACCAAATGCCGATAAGCCGGAGGACTTTATTACCGCACTTTTGAAGTTGCAGAAAGAATGCGGCGTTGCCGATTTGAAAATGAGTGACTACGGTTTTACGCCCGATGAATTTATGACATTAGCAAAAGGCGCACGCTCTATGCAAGGAGGGCTGTTCCTTGCAAATCCTTGTGAAATGACGGATGAAGATTGCGCCGCAGTGTTTGAAAAATCATATCACTGATAGAAAGGCAGGTATAACAACTATGGCAGCATCTACAACAAAAATTGCTCTTGGCGCTTGGTCTTGGGGTACAGGCGCAGCGGGCGGAGATCAGGTTTTTGGAAATCATTTATTTGAAAACGAATTAAAACCAGTATTTGATAAAGCAATGGAATGTGGGTTGAATTTATGGGATACAGCCGCCGTTTACGGAGAAGGAAGTTCCGAGCGGATTCTTGGAAATTTTATAAAAGAAATCCGTCGTTCAGATGTAATGATATCTACAAAATTCACTCCGCAGATTGCCGACAATTCCTCAAATGCCATGCAGGATATGCTTAACGGCAGTAAAAAGCGGCTGCATACGGATGTGATTGATATTTACTGGATTCATAATCCGATGGATGTAGAAAAATGGACGCCTGATTTGATTCCGTTAGCTCAAAGCGGACAAATCAAGTCAATCGGTGTTTCCAATCACAATCTCGCAGAGATAAAAAGAGCGAATGAAATTCTCAATGCGGAGGATTTGAAAGTTTCTGCGGTACAAAATCATTACAGCTTGCTTCATCGCTCGTCTGAGCGTGCGGGGATTTTGGAATACTGCAGGGAAAACGGTATCACATTTTATTCTTACATGGTATTAGAACAAGGTGCGCTGACTGGCAGATACAACACGCAAAATCCTTTCCCTGAAGGTACAGGTCGTGGAGATTCATACAATCCTTACTTGGACAAAATTGAACTGCTGGTTGCTGAATTGAAAAGTATAGGAGAAAAATATAACGCAAGTCCTGCACAGATTGCAACCGCTTGGGCTATCGCAAAGGGGACGCTTCCGATTATCGGTGTGACAAAAGTAAAACAGGTGGAGGAAGCAGCGTCAGCAGCGCAAATCAAACTCTCTGACGAGGAAATTAAGCGCTTAGAAAGGCTTGGAGATGAAACAGGCGTTCATACCCTTCGTGAGTGGGAAAAGGAGATGTGAGTTTTGAATGTGGAAGAAGTAATCAAGTGCTTTACCGATAACATCGATCCTGAAACAGAAAAGCAATTAACAGCCAATGATTTGTTTCAAGAAGCAATAAAAATTACTATGGAGATGAATAATCAGTACCATACGCCGGACAAACTGCGAAAAATTATGAGCCGACTGACCGGAAAGAAGGTCGATGATACGTTTCGTTTGTTCCCTCCGTTCTATACCGATTTCGGAAAAAATATTACAATCGGAAAAAATGTGTTCATCAACTCCGGCTGCCACTTTCAGGATCAGGGCGGTATTGTTATCGGAGACAACACGCTGATCGGTCATAATGTCGTACTTGCCACAATCAATCACGATTTGAATCCGTCGAACAACAGAAAAAACCACTATGCGCCCATCCATATTGCAAGCAATGTATGGATAGGCTCAAACGCAACAGTTCTTCCGGGAGTTACAATCGGAGAATGGTCGGTCATTGCAGCAGGTGCAGTCGTTACTAAGGATGTGCCTCCCTATACAGTAGCAGGCGGTGTTCCGGCGAAAGTGATTAAAACCGTGGAGAATGGAGGAAGCCAGAATGAAAGTATTAGCGATTAACGGCAGCGCAAGAAAAGACGGAAATACAGATATTCTGATTAGCAGGATATTTGAAAAATTAGAAGCCGCAGGCATTGAAACGGAAAAGGTGCAGTTTTCTGGGCAAGTAATTGAACCCTGCAAAGCCTGTTTTGCCTGTGGAGGAAAAGGAAACTGTATTCATAAAAAAGACGCCTTTCAAGAAGTTTTTGAAAAGATGGTCAAAGCAGATGGAATTATCCTCGGCTCACCTGTTTATTCCGCAAATATATCGGCAAATATGCAGGCGTTTTTAGAGCGTGCAGCGGTTGTTTGCGATATGAACCCCGGTTTGCTGAAACATAAAATAGGCGCTTCTGTTGCAGCAGCGAGACGAGGCGGCGCACTGAACGCCATTGATTCAATGAACCACTTTTTCTTGAATCACGAAATGTTT
The DNA here is from genome assembly GCA_900555605.1 of uncultured Clostridium sp. GTDB lineage: Bacteria > Bacillota > Clostridia > UBA1212 > UBA1255 > UMGS1851. The sequence goes on from USLW01000003.1 coordinate 6,789, forward strand.
GTTGCGGGAAGCACCTATTGGAATATGGCTTACGGTCAAATGCCCGGTGATGTTGCAAATGACAAAGAAGCGATTGCCAATATGGACAATCTTGCAGAAAATATGATTTGGTTATTCAAAAAATAGAGAAGGAGGAGACTGTATGAAACGCATAACAGCAGTTTTAATGACATTGATTCTTTTGCTCTGTTTTACTGCCTGCGGAAATCAACCGGTGGAGAAAAATCCATCTTCAACGGTATCGTCCGTTGAAGATACTGCCACATCCCCAAATACTGATACAGAAGAAGGTGAAAATACAGATATGAATCAAGAACAGAATATGGAAAGCTCCAAGCAACCGAAGCCGGACCCTGATAATAATATCTTGGTAGCATATTTCTCCTGCACCAATACAACGGAAGGGATTGCGGAAATCATTGCAGACGAAACAGGCGGTGCGCTCTATGAGATCGTGGCGGCCGATCCCTATACAGAGGACGATTTGAAGTATTATACCAACGGTCGTGCCGACAAAGAGCAGGCTGATTCCTCCTGCCGCCCGGCAATTTCAGGTTCGGTAAGTGATATGTCAGCGTATGATACTGTATTTATTGGTTATCCGATCTGGCATGGGCAAGCGCCGAGAATTATCAGTACATTTCTTGAAAGCTACGATTTTTCAGGAAAGACAATTATACCGTTTTGCACCTCGCATAGCAGCGGAATCGGTTCAAGTGACAGCGATCTGCATTCCCTCACTTCTGACTCTGCTGTTTGGATGGAAGGCAAAAGATTTTCAAGCAGTTCTGATAAATCCGAAATCACGGAATGGGTTAAAATGTTGAACCTTGATACACAACAACCATCTGCTGCCAATCGTGATGTTTCGTCTTTTAATCTTGCTTCGGGTAAAAATGGCAGCGCCCCTACCGTTATGCTGAACAGCGGATATGAGATGCCGATTTTGGGGCTTGGGACATATTCTTTACATGGAGATACCGTAAAGAGTTCTGTTACGGCTGCGTTGAACCACGGTGTTCGTTTGATTGATACTGCCTATATGTACGGAAATGAAAAAGAAATCGGGGAGGCAATCCGAGCTTCTGATGTTCCGAGAGAAGAAATTTTCGTTATCACGAAAATCTATCCGGGCGAACAGTTTGCAAATCCTGAAAAGGCGATTCAGGACGCCCTTGATACGCTTGATATTGATTATATTGATATGATGCTCCTGCACCATCCCGGTGAAAACGATGTGAAAGCCTACCTTGCCATTGAAAAGTTTGTGGAACAAGGAAAAATACGCTCTATTGGGCTTTCTAATTGGTATATCGAGGAAATTGACGATTTTATAGCGCAAGTCAACATCAAACCTGCCCTAATACAAAATGAAATTCATCCCTACTATCAGGAAAAAGAAGTTGTTGCGTATATGCATGGTCTCGGCATTGTCATGCAAGCGTGGTATCCGTTTGGCGGCAGAGGTCATACAGGTGAAATCTTTGCAAATGAAACGATCAGCTCTATTGCCGAGTCACACGGTGTTTCCCCGGCACAGGTTATTTTGCGTTGGCATTTGCAGCGTGGTATCGTTGCGATCCCCGGCTCAAGCAACCCGGATCACATTCTCGAAAATATCTCCGTTTTTGATTTTGAACTGACGGACAAGGAAATGGAGGATATTGCTGCTCTTGACCGAAACGAAAAGCATGATTGGTACTAATGGGGAGGTTAGTTATGAATAAGGTTAAAATTACAATTCTCAAAACAACCTTTGATAAGGAGATTGCTTCACAATACGCCAAACCCGGACTTGGACCCTGTTCACGGTTTCGGGAAGGTCAGGTATTTACAGGCGGCGTAAAAAAGCCGGAGGGGTTTTGTGATACAGCGTGGAATTGTATTTATCAATATGTATTTGCTCTCGCAAACGGAGCAGGAGAAAACGGCTTCTTCTTTGACGATTGGGCAAAAGAACCCAAAATGGCAATCAGTAGCTGCAACGATGGATTAAGACCTGTTATTTTTAAGATTGAGGCAACAGATATTCCCGATTCAATTTAGTTTGATGGGATATCAGCACTTTATATTATAAACAAAAACACAGTCGTTTTCGATGAGAATGACTGTGTTTTTTTAGCTGCTTTACCGCTTTATATGATTCGCAGATAATAAATGAAAAAGTACCACCTGCCGCCAAGAGGGGATTATGCCCTTTTGGTGACAGGAGAAGGTGAACCTCCTACCTGAAAACAGATTACATCAGAAAGAAACAGAGTAAGTTTATGTTTTTATAAGTTCCTGCAATTTTTCAAGGAATTTTTCAGCCGGCTTACTGAGCATCTGATATTTTTTCCATACGACGTTCAATCTGGTCTCAAGTTTTGGAGACAGAGGTCTGAAACATAGATTACTCTCTCCGGTGGAATTGATGATATGGTTCAGACACAGCGCATAGCCCATTCTTTCCTCCACCATCAGCGAGCCGTTGAAAAGAAGATTATAGGTGGCAACAATATTAAGTTCATCCGGCTCTTTACCCAGCCATTCAAACAGTCCCCGGCTCTTATTGACTGCTTGCCGGGAAACGATCAATGGTTTATCCCACAAGTCTTCCGGGATAATCATTCTTTTTTCTGACAGTGGCGCATCACGCCGCATGAGGACGCCCCATTCGTCTTTTGCGGGAATTCGAAGATAATTGTACTCCGATAAATCGGTAGGTTCAAAAAGCACGCCGAAATCAAGCAGTCCCTTGTCTAACTGCTCTATGACATCGGTGGCATCGCCACTTGAAATATGGAAACAGATTTTGGGATAACTCGCTTGCACTTGATTTGCCGCCCTTGCGAGAATACGCACAGCGTCGGTTTCGCCTGCACCGATATAAATATTGCCTGATAAGCTGTCGTCTGAAAGTATGATTTCATCTTCAGTCTTTTTTACTAACTGTACGATCTCTTCCGCTCTTTTGCGGAGCGTCATTCCTTCGTCTGTCAGGGTTATTTTACGGTTTCCCCGAATAAAAAGCTGTTTGCCGAGTTCTTCTTCCAAATCTTTTAACTGACGCGATAGAGTTGGCTGTGAAAGATGCAGATATTCTGCTGCGCCAGAAACGCTCTGCTCTCTGGCTACTGCAAGAAAATATTGTAAAACTCTAAATTCCATGAAAATCTCCTCCTGTTATCAGCTATAATATATCACAATCTATATATAGCCGTCAAGCATAGATAAGTATTTGATATAAGTATTTTCTATTTTTCAATGCGATTGCTATACTATAATTGTAAAATGGACGAAAGTAAGGAGGCTCTTTGGAAGGATGAAAAGAACGATCGTTTTATTTTGTGTACTTGCCGCTATTGTAACTTTGTCAGCAGGCTGCGGTAAAAATGCAGAGTCGCCTGTCAGTACAGATGCCGAGCGTACACAGAGCATTGAAACAGAAAACAATACCACCGTTATAACGCCGAGTACAACGGTTACCGAATTGGAAAGCGGTCTGTCCGCCGTAAAATATGAAGGAAACTCCATGTTCGATGAATTTCTTGCACAAGGCGGCGCTTCCTCCGATGCAGCGGTTGTTGCGTTTCTTTCTCAAAACCTGTTCTCTGGTGCAAACGGGCTTTCTTTTGACGGAATGCCGTTCGGGTGCAGCACGATATCGGTTAAGGACGAAAACGGCGACTCCTTGTTCGGCAGAAACTTCGACTGGAATACCTGCAACGCCATGATCGTACAAAGCAAGCCGGAGAGCGGCTATGCCTCTATATCCACAGTCAACACGGATTTTATCAATATGAGCGGAATGCGGCTGTCCGACCTGCCGGATCAGGCACAGGCTGTCATCTGTCTGTATGCTCCGCTGGACGGCATGAATGAAAAGGGGCTTGCCGTTTCGGTCAATATGATTCAGGACAATGCGACGATCAATCAAGATACAGATAGACCGGATATCACAACGACAACGGCAATTCGCCTGCTGCTGGATCAGGCGGCAGATGTAGGCGAAGCAGTTGAACGATTGCAGCAGTACGATATGCACGCCTCTATGGGATATATGATGCACATAGCGCTTGCCGACTGCAACGGAAAAAGCGTGGTTGTCGAGTATGTGAACAACGAAATGATCGTTACCGAAACGCCGGTTGTCACCAACTTCTATCTTACAGAGGGAGAGAAAAACGGCATCGGAACAGCGCAGTCCCATGAACGGTACGATATTTTGACAAAAGCGCTGACCGACCGGCAAACCATGAGTATGGATGATGTGCGTGACGCTCTCGGCAGTGTGAGCAAAAAGAACTTCGGAGAATTTGAATCGACCGAGTGGAGCATTGTATTCAATCAAAGCACAGGCGAGGTGCATTACTACCACAGAGAAAATTACGACATACAATACACCTTTCAGATCGAAGCGAGGTGAATCGTGTGAAATACTTAAAGCTGCTTTGCGAGCTATATCGGCTGAAGCAGAATACAAAGAAAACGAGGGAACAAATCGCCGATTTACAGGAGGAAAAACTGCGAAGCCTGCTGCGGTTCTCCTATCAACATTCCGCTTTTTACCGCAAGACCTTTGAAAAGAATGGAATTACCGCAGAGAATATCGACGCCTGCCCGCTCTCAGCATTTCCCACGATGGATAAAAAAACATTACTGGAGCATTTTGATGAGCTTGTCACAGTTCCGGATTTAAAGCAAGAAGAACTTCGCCGGTTTGATGCCGAAGAAAAAGCCGATCGCAGACCGTACAAAGATAAATATCATATCGTGCATTCCTCCGGCAGCACCGGAAAGCCGGGATACTTTGTTTATGATGAGGCGGCATGGAACAATATGCTGTTGGGGATTATTCGTGCCGCTCTATGGAATATGTCCATGCCGCAAATATTAAGGCTGCTTGCCAAAGGTCCACGCATTGTCTACATTGCGGCAACGGACGGTCGATACGGCGGAGCGATGGCAGTGGGCGACGGTATTGACGGCGTTCACGCCAAACAGCTGTATCTGGATATTAAAACGCCGCTTACCGAGTGGATTAGCCAAATCAGGGAATTCAAGCCGAATATGATTATCGGTTATCCTTCTGCAATTAAAATACTCGGTGAACTGGTAGAACGCGGAGAGGTTCGGTTAAATATCTTCCGTGTCATCTCCTGCGGCGAACCGCTGGGAGCCAGTCTGCGGCATTACTTAGAAGAAGTTTTTCAGGCCGAGGTCATTAACTTTTACGGTGCAAGCGAATCCCTTGCACTCGGTGTGGAAATGAGTCCCGCAGACGGAATGATTCTCTTCGATGATCTGAATGTGATCGAGGTTGAAGACGGCAATATGTATCTGACCTCCCTATATAATTTTGCACAGCCGCTGATTCGCTACCGTCTGTCCGACAGTCTTACGCTCAAAGAGCCGGATGCAGACAGCGGGTATCCGTTTACCGGCGCTGTAGGGCTGCTGGGGAGAAACGAAGATATTTTGTGGTTTGAGGACGGAAACGGTCATCGGGAGTTTCTCCATCCGCTTGCAGTGGAAGGCATTTGCATCGAGGGACTTCGTGATTATCAGTTCCGACAGATTAGTCCGGATGCTTTTGAAATGCTTGCAGAAATTACCGAAACAGCATCAGAGAACGCCATTCGTGCTGAGATTCTAACGCAGATGAAAGGGATACTTATGGAAAAGAATCTCTGCTATGTGCAGTTCTATGTGAAGTTTGTGAATGAAATCCTTCCGAACACACAGACCGGGAAAAAGAATCTGATTATAAAAGACACAGAACGAATGGAGGCGGTGAGATGAAAGATATCGTGCTGCAAGCGAAAAACCTGTGCAAATCTTTTGCGCAGGGCGGCAAAGAAGCGCAAATACTGAAATCCGTCACAGTCGATATTTATAAAGGTGATTTTACAGTGATTATGGGTTCGTCCGGAGCGGGAAAATCTACCTTATTATACGCTTTAAGCGGTATGGACAGCATTACCGGCGGAACGGTCATACTTGACGGAGTGGAAATCAGTCGCTTTAACGAAAAGAAAATGGCAGAGCTTCGGGCAAAACGGTTCGGATTTGTCTTTCAGCAGACGCACCTTGTGAGCAATCTTACCCTCTTTGAAAATGTTGCCGTGGCAGGCTATGTCAGCAGGACACAGGATATGAAAACGGTTCGGGAGCGTGCAAATCAGCTTCTTTGCAGGATGCACGCAGAGGAAGCGAAAGACCGTCTGCCTTCTCAGGTGTCCGGAGGTGAAGCACAAAGGGCGGCAATCGCAAGAGCCATGATGAACTGTCCTGAAATCCTGTTTGCAGATGAACCGACCGGCGCGCTGAACAAGTCAAACAGTGAGCAAGTGCTAAATCTGCTGAGCGGTTTACACGAAAACGGACAAAGCATTCTGATGGTTACGCATGACATTCGGGCGGCTGTCCGCGGAAACCGCATTCTGTATCTGGAAGACGGGAACATTTTAGATGAGTTGGAACTGCCCGCCTTTCACGCAGAAGAACTGCAAAAAAGAGAGTCTAAAGTCAATGAATGGCTTACTTCTTTGCAGTGGTAAGGAGGTCTTGCTGTGGAATACAGAACGCTGTTAAAAGCAAATCTGAAAAAACACAAAGGCGGACTGACAGGCGTTTTTATCCTCATGCTGTTGGTGGCGGCTTCTCTTGGGACGGTGCTGTCCGTATGGACAAATTCAGGTGCATATATCCGAAACGAAATGCAGAGAGCCGGTTTTGGAGAACTGACCGCTTGGGTTTCGGGCGTTCCCGATACAAAACAATTGATCGGAGATATCGAATCTCTTGAAGCGGTTGACCGAATTGAGACGCAGACAGTTATTTTCTCCAATTACACCGCAAACGAGCAGGAATCTGACAGCGAGGGGCAGCTGATCACCTTTGCTTCGGAAGAAAACCGCTACCGCTTTTTTACGGACGATTTATCCGATTATACCGACGCTCCCCATCAAATTCAGCCGGGAGAGGTCTATGTATCACCGTCTATGGTTTCCATGTTCGGTATACAGATCGGCGATGAAATTACCTTTCCCATTGCGAGAGCCGGAAAAAACAAGATATTGACCGTAAAGGGCTTTTACGAAGATCCGTTTATGGGAAGCTCCATGATCGGAATGAAGGGCTTTCTCATTTGCGAGAACGACCGTGCAGAAATTCTCTCGATTCTGCAAAACGCCGGCATTGATGCGTTAGCTCGGAATGGCACAATGCTTCATATTTTTTCTTCTGACAACACGATGACCGTTTCAGAACTAAACAGTATGATCAATGGAAATACAGCCCTTGCAGAGTATACCGAGTTTGTGCACAGCAACGATGCCATTGCGGGCTTTATGCTGGTTCTGCAAAACGCTTTCAGCGGACTGCTGGTCGCATTTGTCGCTGTTCTTCTGTTTGTTGTGCTGATCGTGCTCAGCCACAGTATCAGCAGCACCATTGAAGCGGATACGGTCAATATGGGGATTTTGAAAACGATCGGCTTTACCTCACGCAAGCTGCGGCTGATTCAGCTTTGGCAATATCTCATCGGGATGATTGCCGGAATGGTGTGCGGGCTATTGCTCTCCATTCCTTTGAGTCGGGTGGTAAGCAGCATGACGCTGACCACCACCGGTATTCGGATTCCCACCGCTTTGCCTTTGGCGTGGATCGCCTTGTCTTTCATGGCAATATTGCTTCTCTTGGCAGGCTTCATCCTCTTGCGGACACGAAAGATCGGCAGGATCACGCCGATGAAAGCCATTCGGGGTGAAACGGAAGCAGTGCGGTTTCATCCTCAGAAATCTGTCTCCGCTTTTGGAAAATGCGTTCCATTAAGACTTGCGTTCCGTCAGCTTGTGATAGGAAAACGTCGTTACATTGGTGCGCTGACCGTGGCAGTCGTTTTGGTGTTTTTTGCCTCTCTTGTGGGGCGGATGAATGCATGGTTAGGTGCAGACGGCAAAGGGATGATGGATGCCTTTAACCCGGCAGATCATGACATCGGCGTACAGGTATTCGGCGATTTAACCGCAGAGGAAGCAGAGAACATGGTTCGTTCCTATACGGATATTACCGACACCTACCTGTTGGCTATGCCGGGCGTGGCGGTCAACGGTGTGGACTATACGGCGAATGTGATTTCGGAGCCGGAACGCTTTCATATTTTAGAAGGCCGAACCTGCACAGCGGATAACGAAATCGTATTGACTGAGTTTGTAGCGGCAAGCTTCGGCGTTTCCGTCGGCGATACGGTCACGGTTCGGGGTGACAGCGGCAGCGGCGAATATACCGTATCCGGTATCTATTCCTGCGCCAACGACATGGGCGATAATATCGGCATGAGCCGTGAGGGATACTTAAAAATCGGACGGGATAATCCGCACATTTGGTGCTGGCATTATTTCCTTGCAGACACTTCACAGAAGGCGGCGATTACACAGGCGCTGGAGGACGCTTACGGCGGTGATGTCCACGTGCATGAAAACACATGGCCGGGGCTGTTCGGAATCATTTCTGCCATGCACCTGCTAATCGTGTTTATGTATGTCATGGTGATCGTCTTTATTTTAATTGTAACCGTAATGACCGGCAGTAAAATCCTATCAGCGGAACAGAAGGATTTAGGAATCTATAAAGCGGTCGGTTTTGGGTCAAGAGAGTTGAGACTCACTTTTGCTCTTCGTTTCGGAATGGTTGCGATGATTGGCTCTGTGATAGGGACAATTCTTGCCTCTCTTTTTACCGATCCGCTGGTGTCGGCAGTCATGAAGCTGGCGGGAATCAGCAATTTTGCCTCCGCTCCATCGGTCGGAAGCGTTCTTCTCCCGGCAGGCGTTGTGATCCTGCTCTTTACCGGCTTTGCATATTTTGAAGCGGGCAAAATAAAGAATACCAATCCGACAATATTGATCAGCGAATAGGCAAAGTATTTATGCCTGTTGGTTATAGATAAGTATTTAATATAAGTATTTACTATATATGAGCAAACAGAGTATAATAAGGACAGAAGCTCCGAAAGAGCTTAGAAAATTTGATTTGCGCTGCACGGTGCAGCGCAGGAAAGGAACAGATTATGAAAAAGATTTCTTTCATACTTGCTTTATTTCTCGCACTTACGCTTACATTTACCGGATGCAGCGATTCCAATACGGATCGGAGTCAAGGTGATGGTACCTCTCAGAGGACGGAAGGCCAAAACCAAGACAGCAGACCTAATAGTACGAATAGCGAAACAGGCGAAGATACCAATTCTGGTGAAAATCCCAACAGAACGACCGAACTTGAGGTTTGCTTCGGTGACGACGGCGCTCCCTTTATCCTGCATCTGTACGACAACGATACAGCGGCAGCGATTGCTCGCCATGTGGGTACAGCCAATTGGAGACTCCCGATTTATCATTATGACGATTACGATAACTGGGAAGTCATGCAGTATTACGACGTTCCTTCAAGATATGAGATTCCATCCAATCCTGAAACCGTAACCTCAGAAAAGGCAGGAGAAGTTTACTACTCAGCGCCGAACCGTATTGTCCTTTTCTTCGGAGACGCTGAGGTTACCGGCGAATACACAAAGGTTGGTTACTTTGACTATACCGAAGAATTCAAAGCTGCTGTTGAGAACAATCCGGTATTGGAAGGTTGGGATACAAAGATGGTTCTAATCAATCGTGTAGACTGATTTATCCAAGAGAAAAGAGATGCCAATATGAACAACGAAAATGCCATCATTCAGAACTTAAAAGATGCGGGCTGTGATGAAGATACCATTCAGACCTTCGTAGAAGATCTGCGGAAAGAAAAAGTAGCGGAGGGGCTGAAGCTGCTGGCAACGCACAGACGCTCCCTGCTGGATGACCTTCATAAAGACCAAAAGCAGATTGACTGTCTTGACTATTTGGTTTACAAGCTTGAAAAAGACCAAAAAATGAAAGCATAGCGTAGAACGGAGGGAAATGATATATGACTATGATTACAGGTAAAACCTTTGATGAAGAAAGAGCCTTATACGGGCAGCAGGATATTGTCGTGAAAAACTGCAATTTTGACGGTCCGGCAGACGGCGAGAGCGCCTTTAAGGAAGGCAAAGAGATCACAGTGGAAAACTGCTTTTTCAATCTCCGCTATCCCTTCTGGCATGACGATGGGCTGAAAATTGCCGAATCGGAAATGACCGAGCTTTGCCGTGCGGCGCTGTGGTACTCGCACGATATTCAAATCAGCGATACCAAGCTGCACGGAATCAAAGCACTGCGTGAATGCGGAAATGTCAGAATGCGTGGATGCGATATTATTTCACCGGAATTTGGATGGTCGGTTCAAGGTATCGACATGGAGGACTGCACCGCTGAAAGCGAATATTTTATGATGCGCTCCGATCATCTGCATTTTCGAAATGTGCGCATGAAGGGCAAATATTCCTTCCAGTACATCACCGATTCGGTATTTGAGGACTGCACCTTTGACACAAAAGACGCTTTCTGGCACGCAAAAAACATCACAGTCAGAAACAGCGTTGTAAAGGGCGAATATCTGGCATGGTACAGCGAGAATGTCACCTTTGAAAACTGCCAAATCATCGGCACACAGCCTCTTTGCTACTGCAAAAACCTGAAGCTGATAAACTGTGAGATGATCGACACTGATTTGAGCTTTGAGCGCTCTGACTTGGAAGCGACCTTGACGGCTCCGATTGTCAGCATTAAAAACCCACTTTCCGGTCATATCTATGTGCCGGAGGTCGGAAAAATCATCATGGATATTCCCGACGCCAAAGGCGAGATACTCACGAGAAAGCAGTGCTGCTGTGCATAAGGTTTTCCGGTAAGGGGATGGCGGCATAGTCTTTCCCTTACCCCGAAAAAGGACGGTGATGGAGTGGGAAGTTATTTGTTGAAAGGAATTCTGATCGGACTCCTTTTCGGTATGCCGGTGGGCGCTGTGGGAGCGATGACAGTACAGAGAACTTACAGCACAGGCGTCAAAGCCGGACTTTTGACAGGACTTGGCTCCTCCGTTGCCGATTGCTTCTATGCCTGTGTCGGCGCATTCGGTCTGACGCTTGTTTCGGACTTTTTACTAAAGTATCAGACTATAATCAATATTTTCGGAGGTACTTTGATTCTTGTGATGGGGCTCAGCCTGATCCTGCGAAAAAAGGAAGTGAGAAAACCGCAGAAGCAGGTAACCGGCAGTATCCCGGTGTTTCTGTCCTCATTTGCAGTGGGCATCACGAATCCGGCGGCAATCCTAACCTTTCTGTTTGCTTTCTCCTATTTTGGAATTACGAGTCAATCAGGATGGTCGGGTGGCATACAGCTTGTAGCCGGTGTGTTTATCGGTACATATATCTGGTGGGGATCGCTGACGGCGGCGGTGGCTTTCATAAAAAGAAAAACGGGAAATCACAGCTTTCGTCATATGAATAAAGTGTTTGGAACGGTTTTGATTCTGTTCAGCACAGTTGTGTTTATAAAATCTTTTCTATAAGGAGAAATGAGAAATGAGTAAAAATATCTTAGTCATATCTACAAGCCCCCGCAAGGGCGGCAATTCCGAAACGCTTGCCGATGCGTTCATCAGCGGAGCGAAGGAAGCGGGCAATCGGGTGGAAAAAATCTGCCTTTACGACAAGACCATCGGATTCTGTAAGGGTTGCCTTGCCTGTTTGAAACCGCATCGATGCGTGATTCACGATGATGCGGACACGATAGCGCAGGAGATGAGAACAGCCGATGTGTTGGTATTCGCTACCCCGATTTACTATTACGAAATGTGCGGTCAGATGAAGACCATGCTGGACAGAGCCAATCCGCTGTACGATTCCGACTATGCCTTCCGTGACGTGTATTTGCTGACAACGGCTACGGAGGATGAAGATACCACAGCAGACGGCGCAATCAAAGGACTTACCGGCTGGGTCGACTGCTTCCCGAAAGCGAAGTTCGCCGGTGTCCTTTTCTGCGGTGGCGTTAGCGCCGTAGGGGCAATCAAGGGACATTCGGCTTTAGAAAAAGCCTGTGAAATGGGCAAGTCTGTTTAATAGGAGGCGTGAATGATGAAACGGCTATTTAGCATTTTGTTGTCGCTTATGATTTTAATTACTGTTACTGCCTGCAGCAACGGAGACAAAGGAGAAATTCCCGGCTCGGGTTCCACATCTGACAATACAGTATCTGAATCCGGAACACAATCCAAAACGCCCTCGGCATCCGATACAGAATCCGAATCAACAGAGCCGGATTCTCAACCCAATACAGATCAGGAGGAAAAAGAGACTATGATGAACATTCAAATTGGCGATCATCTGCTTACCGCTATCCTTGTGGAGAACTCCTCTACGGAAGCCTTAATCGAACTGCTGAAGGACGGTCCGATCACAATTGACATGAACGATTACGCCAGCATGGAAAAAGTCGGCCCGTTTCCGCAAAGCCTTCCGAGAAACGACGAGCAGATCAGCACAGACGCAGGAGACTTGATTTTATATCAGGGCAACTCGTTCGTGATCTACTACGATACCAACTCGTGGAATTTCACAAGGCTTGGAAAGATCAATGATGTAACCAAACAAGAATTAAGAGATATTCTGGGAAGCGGAAGCGTAACGGCTGTACTGTCCCTTCCCGCAGAATCATGATGGAGGTAAAGATTTATGATTTTTGAAGAAATGTATACGCTGACAAACGGCGTTCAAATTCCGAAACTCGGTCTGGGCACATGGTTTATTGACGATGCGGACGCAGCAAAAGCCGTATGCGACGCAGTGGAGATCGGATATCGCCATTTCGATA
>USLW01000004.1 GCA_900555605.1 uncultured Clostridium sp.
TGATGCGGCGGCTGGGGGAAGGACCGCTTTGATAAAAGATGATTGCAATAAGGGAGGCGGAGCAGAAACAATGAAGAAAATATCGATCATTGTACCGTGCTTTTATGAAGAAAAGGCGCTGCCGCATTTTTGGGAGGAAATCAAAAGAATTGCAGGCGAAATTACGGATAAGGAATTTGAATTTATTTTTGTGGATGACGGGTCGGAGGACGGTACGCTGGCACTCTTGAAAGCATATGCAGCAGAGGATCCGCGGGTCCGGTATCTGTCCTTTTCCAGAAATTTCGGAAAAGAAGCGGCGATGTATGCCGGTATGGAGGCTTCCAGGGGAGACTATGTTGCCATTATGGATGCGGATCTGCAGGACCCGCCCTCACTGCTGCCGGAAATGATCCGGACACTGGAGGAAGAGGGCTATGATTGTGCGGCAACCCGCCGCGTAAGCAGAAAGGGCGAGCCCAAGATCCGTTCTTTTTTTGCCCGTTGTTTTTATAGAATTATGCGGAAGATCAGCAAGACTAATATTGTTGACGGAGCGCGGGATTTTCGCCTGATGAACCGTAAAATGGTTGATTCGATCATTCGTGTCTCGGAATACAACCGTTTTTCAAAAGGAATATTCGGGTGGGTCGGATATCGGACCAAATGGCTGGAGTATGAAAATATTGAACGTATCGACGGGGAGACAAAGTGGTCGTTTTGGAAGCTGCTTTTATATTCTATTGAAGGAATTGTAGCATTTTCCACGGCGCCCCTGGCAATTTCCTCAATTGTCGGTATTTTATTATGTTTTCTTTCTTTTATCGCAATTATTGTAATTGTGATCCGAGAATTAATCTGGAGCGGTTCTGCTTACGGATGGGCGTCTATGATCTGCATTATTTTCATGCTCAGCGGAATACAGCTTTTCAGCATTGGCATTTTAGGCCAGTATCTTGCAAAAACTTATCTCGAGGTGAAAAAGCGTCCAATCTATATTTTGCGGGAAACTTCGGAAGAATTGCTTTCTCTGCCGTCTGTGCCGTCTTCCCCAAAGAAAGGTGCGGAAGCGGAGGGCGGAACGGAAAATCCGTGACGGCGCGTATTCAAAACCTGCAGAAGGAGGGAAGTTCGTATGGAAAATGGATATGTTGTATATGACGGTTCCAAGGGAACCATGCTGATGCAGTACGGACTGGAAGGATGTGCGGAAGAATGGAATCTCAGCCATTCGGATTCCGTATACAATGTGCTGCGCTCGTATGCGGAAGCCGGGAGTGCATACATTCAAACGAACACATTTGCTGCAAATGTGTTTGCGCTTGCCAAATACGGCCTTGCCGAAAAGCAGGAGGCGATTATCCGGACGGGCGTGCAGCTTGCCCGGAGGGCGGCTGCGGATACAGGGGCGGCCGTTGCTTTTTCAGCCGGCCCCATTGGACGCATGATGCTTCCTTCAGGAGACCTTTCCTTTGATGAGGCATATCGGATGTTTTATGATATGGTGGAAATTGCGCTTAAGGCAGGCGCGGATATCATTCATTTTGAAACGTTTACGGATCTTTATGAGCTGAAAGCCGCCGTGTTTGCAGCAAAAGATTGTATCCGCGCACATTTTGGCGGAATTGTTTCCGGTGAGGACGGCGCCTCCGTGCCTGCGGGCAGCTTTGGCAGACAGCAGCCGCTGCCGCTGATTTTTGCTACACTGGCATTTGAAGAAAACGGACGGACGATGATGGGAGATCAGCCGGGCGCGTGTGCAGCGCATTTGACGCACTGGGGCGTATCCGCAGTCGGTGCGAACTGCAGCTTCGGTGCGGAGCGGATGCTTCCTGTGATTCAAGAAATGAGGCGCAATACCCATTTACCCATCATTGCAAAGCCGAACTGCGGTCTGCCCGAGATCATAGAGGGAAAAACAGTTTATACACAAACGCCGGAAGATTTTGCCGCAGCATGTGAAGCGCTTGCAGAAGCAGGTGCCGTCATTTTGGGCGGCTGCTGCGGAACCTCTGCCGCACATATTGCGGCACTCTCCGCCCGTATTGCACAGCTCCGTCCGCAGACGCGGGCAGACACAGACCCCGGCGCAGGTAAAAAAGTGGACAAAAACGAACCTGTGCTTTCCGTACAGCCGCCGGACTATGAGGAAGATACACTGCTGGACCTGGCATATGAGCTTCAGGAGCAGGCGCCTCCTGTAATTGCGCTGTGGTGCGGTCCGTCGGGAGCAAAAACAGAAATGCTGCGTACAGAACAATACATTACGGCAGTAGATGTGCTAGGGAGGATCACCGGAGCCCGTATTCTGGTGGGTGCGGCACAGCTGCATGTTTTAGAAGAAATTTTGAGAAAGTCCCGGGGAACGCCGGGCATCTGGTCGGCCTGTCCGCGGATGAATTGGCTGCCCGAAGCGATTAAAAATAGACTTTGCAGTGAATATGGCTGTGATGTATAATAGAATCTGAAATTGAATTTGACAGAATGCGCAGGTGCTTTGCATGAAATATTTCGTTTTATTAGGCGATGGCATGGCAGACTATCCGATTCCGGAGCTTGGAGGCGTAACGCCTTTGGAAAAGGCTGTTACCCCGGGGCTGGACCGTCTGGCGCCGTACAGTGAAATCGGTCTGGTGAAAACCGTGCCGGATCATTTAAATCCTCCGGGAAGCGATATTGCCAATATGTCGGTATTAGGCTATAATCCGGATATCTATTATACGGGACGTTCGCCGTTGGAAGCGGTAAGTATGGGAATTGAAATGCAGGAGACGGATTTAGCGCTTCGCTGCAATCTTGTGACGCTCTCCGGCGGTCCCTTATATGAGGATTGTATCATGGAGGACTATAGTGCCGACGAGATTACGACGGCAGAATCCGAAATCCTGATCCGTTATCTCAACGAGCGGCTGCATACAGACCGGATTTTATTTTATCCCGGCATCAGCTACCGCCATTGTGTGATTATGAAACTTCCGGGAGATCCGGATATCCGCTGTACGCCTCCGCATGATATCCTGACACGGCGGGTAGGGGAATATTTACCTGAAGGAAAGGACGGCAAAGTATTACTGGATCTGATGCTACAAAGCCGCCGCCTGCTGAAGGATCATCCCATCAATGCGGCGCGAAAGGCAAAGGGGCTGCATACGGCTGATTCGATCTGGCTTTGGGGAATGGGAAGGCGGCCCGGCCTGGCGAATTTTTTTGAGCAATATCATGTGCGGGGGGCCGTAGTGTCTGCGGTGGATTTAATAAAAGGTCTCGGTCTCTGCGCCGGAATGGACATTTTAAATGTCGAAAATGCGACCGGCAATATTCACACAAATTTTACCGGAAAGGCAGATGCGGCGATCAACTATTTCCGGTCCGGCGGCGAATTTGTGTATCTGCATGTAGAAGCGCCTGATGAATGCGGCCATCGCTGCGAAATTCAAAATAAAGTACGGGCGATTGAACTGATTGATGAAAAGATTCTACAGCCGGTATTCCGTGCCCTTGAAAAAATGGCGGATGATTTCCGGATTCTGGTGCTGCCGGATCATCCAACGCCGCTGTCGCTGCGGACCCATACGCATGATGCGGTGCCGTATATGATCTATGACAGCCGTAAGGCCAAAAATATGACGGCCAGGACTGGTCTGCGGTACCATGAAAAGTCCGGGGCTGCCTCCGGTATATACAGACCCACGGGCCACCTGCTGATGGGATACTTTATCGGCGGGGAAATCAGCGGCAGAACTGCTGCAAAATAATGAAAATTCCCACAAGACTGATAACCGGCTGCGCTGCGTTTATCCTTTTACTGTCTGCCGTTATGCTTTCTTTTCATCAAAATACTGCCGGGATTCCGAATCTAAACGGCGCTCCGCCGTTTGCGGCAAATTTTTCCTCAGAGCTTCTTCCGAAGCCCGCGGACGGAACCCCGGCACAGTTTACGCCTGAAGAAAATCTTTTTATTGCAATGCATGTTTTCCGTTTGATTCCGTCCCTGCGCAGCGAGACCGCCGGTACGGTTTCCGCCGACGTATTCTTTATCAATTATCAGCAGAGCGTACGAAATGTCCGCGTCATTCAGGAGCATGAAATGACAACAGAGGCAGTCAGTGTCAGTCTGCTGAAAAAGGTTGGAGAGCGGATTGTGTTTCGGGAAAATGAAATTCGGCGTTACCGTGCGCTTTCCGTTGACGAGAACGGCGCCGTATGGACCGAAACGCCCGACATGCTTACAGACAGCATGTATGAGGAAGCTTACGGGCTCTCTCCGCGCAATCTGACGAATTATGTGCTGAACCGGGAAACAATTCTCTCTGCCGCGCCTGCTGCTGCGTCCTCTGGAAGGCACGGCAGATGCTGTGCCGGGACAGGAACTGTTCACTTATCAGTATGAATTAGAGCCGCAGCGCGGGACGGTGTTCTATAAGCGGCAGGTCCGGTCTGTAAGCGGTGCGTCGGAGGATCCTGTATTCTATTCCGTCAAGCTGATTCTGACGATTGATTCCGAATGGAGGCCGGTCTTTTTACGTATATACGAACGGTATGATATACAGCTTCCGGTTATAGGCAATGTATCTTGTAATGCGGAGCTCTTTCAGACGTTTCTGTATGAATCGCCGTAACACGGGACGGCGGCCATACTTGAATCACCTACCGAGCGGGTGTATAATAGACAAGAATATAGCACTATTTTACGAAAGAAAAGGAGTCGGACATGCTGCGGAATTTTTTGGAACAGGAATACGGAATCAGTCGGAGTATATATGAAGCCGCCGTGGCTGCTGAGTCGGAGCTTACAGTCCAATTTGCGGAGATCGATGGGATCCGGGATTATAATCAGATGAAGGTGCTTAAGGCACTACAAAATCAGGGAATTGCGGAGCGGCATTTTGCCGGAACCAGCGGATACGGCTACGACGATGCGGGCCGTGATGCATTGGACGCGGTTTATGCGGAAACGTTCGGTACGGAAGACGCAATGGTGCGCAGTCAGATTATTTCCGGCACACAGGCGCTGGCAGTCTGCTTGTATGGAATTCTGCGGCCGGGAGATGAATTGATTGCGGTTACCGGAAAGCCGTACGATACGCTGGAAGAGGTAATCGGAATCCGTGAAAAGAAAAGGGGAGCGCTTAGCAGCGGTTCTTTAAAAGATTTCGGCATCCGCTACCGGCAGATAGATTTGAAATACACTGGCGACGAACCGGGCGGGGATTGTTATGAACCGGATTATGAGGCGATCCGGGAGACTGTTACCGCCCGGACCAAAATGGTTATGCTTCAGCGCTCCCGCGGATACAGCTTTCGAAAAGCACTTACGATCCCGGTGCTGCAGCGGATTATCAAAATTGTAAAGCAGATCAATCCTGAAATCATTGTGATGGTAGATAACTGCTACGGTGAATTTGTAGAACAGATGGAGCCAACACAAGTAGGGGCGGACCTGATTGCCGGCTCATTGATTAAAAATCCCGGAGGCGGATTGGCCCTCAGCGGCGGTTATATTGCAGGAAAACAGGAACTTGTGGAGGTATGTGCACAGCGCCTGACCGCTCCTGGTCTCGGAAAGCATGTGGGCGCTTCCCTGAATAGCAACCGCAGTATGATACAAGGCTTTTATTTTGCACCTCATGTTGTGGCGGAAAGTCTGAAAGGTGCGGTGTTTGCAGCCAGGTTTTTTGAAAAGATGGGCTTTCAGACGTCGCCGTCCAGTACCGAACCGCGCGGTGATATTATACAGGCGATTCAGTTTCATGATCCGCTGCGTTTAAAGCAATTCTGTCAGGCGGTGCAGGCAGCGGCGCCTGTAGATGCATTTGTTGTACCGGAACCATGGGATATGCCCGGATATGAGGCGCCTGTGATTATGGCGGCAGGTGCGTTTGTACAGGGAGCTTCTATTGAATTGAGCGCGGATGGACCTATGATCCCTCCGTATACCGCATATATGCAGGGCGGACTGATTTTTTCCAATGTGAAATTAGCTGTTATGCTGGCGGCGCAGCGGCTGAAGGGTGTTTCTGATGTCTGAGAATGAGAAAAATAAGGGAAAGATAAAAAAAGTACAGTCAACAGGCCTTTCAGATGTGGATGCGTCACGGTTCAGACTGGTGCGTCTCGGGAGCGGGGAAGCTGCCGAAAGCCATCCGTCAGAATCAAAATACCGGCAAAATGCCTCTTCTGCTTCAAACCGTGCTGCGTCTCCTGCTCCTGTTGCTTCTGAGGAGGAAAGCGGTCCGGGAAGCGATGTGGAGCTTCAGGTTTCGGCGCATGACGACCTGTTTGGAAAAGAGAAGCGTGCGCAGAAGTCCCATGCCGGCAAAAGCAGAAAAAAGATCCTTGGCGTTGAAAAAACAAAGCAAAAAAAGCCTGCAGAGCCTCTTCGAAAAGAAAATTCAAATTCCCGGAAGGAAGAGTCAGAGCATACGCGGGCATATGCCAAACGCATCCGGCAGCGCGGCGAAAAGAAAAAGGGAAAACTCGGCGCTGCTCTCCGGGTAAGTATTTTTTTCGTTCTTTTAACGGCTCTGCTGGTGGTAACCTTAGTAAAGGGAAAGTTTGATAATAAAATTCAAACCGGATATATTACGAATGGAATCATTGAAAACGGTTTTCGGGGGAATATGCGCTTCCTGCGGAATGAAGAAACTGTTACGGCAGGCGCTGCCGGGAAAATGGTGCCGAATGTAAATGAGGGTGAACGCGTATCCGTTGGTATGGTCATTGGCTATATTGTCCAGCCGGAATATGAAAGCCTGCTGCAGGATCTGAAAAAAGTAGAAAGCAAGATTGCCGCGGCCCGGCAGTCCGATGGTTTTGTTTCCGTTGGAGAGGAAGGCGATCTCAGCGCCATTGATAACAGCATTGCAGCCTGCCAAAAAGAGCTGGCGCAGCTTGCCGCCGCAGGCAGTCTCAGCGGTTACGGCACAATTGTCAGTGAATTGAAGGCTTTGTTCGATATGCGGAATGAAATCGTATCTCATTTAGAGACCTCAGATGTATATATCAAATCGCTTCAGAAGGAGCGGGAAGGACTGCTGGCACAGCTGTCCGGCGCTATGCATGAAATTATTGCGCGGACTTCAGGCGTTATTTCTTTTTATACGGATGGAAATGAGGCGGCGACGACAGATCTGGCGAAAAAGGCAGATGCTTATTGCAACGCGCTTTTTAATGGAGAAAAGCCTGCTTTTGCCGGGGCTGCAGATATCTGGTCGCTTACCCCCGCACTTTCCTACAGTCCGAAAACCCAGGTAACTGCTGAAAGTGCGGTGGCGCGTATTACGCCGGATGTTGTATATTATATTGCGGTGGATGTTGAAAATCCGACGCAATATGCACTTTCAAGGGACAAAACGGTAACTGTAAAATCAAATGACAGAAGTTTTTCCGCGGAGGGAACGATTATCTCTGTGATTGAAGCAAATGGAGACCATACCCTTCTTTTAAAATGTACCTCAGGTTTATCCGGCAGTATTTCCCAACGCGAAATGGAGGGAGAGGTAGTCGTCGACTTCCAGGAAGGAATTAAAGTACCTTTGCGCGCTTTATTTGATTGGGATGCAGCTGGCGTTACTGCCGCGCTTGCACTTGTCCGCGGAAGCTATATTGAATATATATATGTGAATATCTTGATTCAAAACGATAAATATGCAATTGTTACAAGCCAGTCTTATTTTGAGCCGGAAGATGGTACTGCTGCACTCAGAGTCAATGATATTTATATTGTGGAGCATGAGCGTGTCAAAGAAGGGCAGGTATTTCATCGATGATATCACGGGACACAGCGGCGTTCCGAGATGTGCCGCAGAGCCGCGAGCCGCTGCCCGATAGCCAATTGCCGAAATGGCGGAAAGGATGGAGCATTTTTGATGCATATAGAAGAAAATCTGAATGAGATCCGCAGCCGTGCCGCACGTGCCGCAGAACGTGTCGGCCGGAAACCGGAGGAGATTACGCTGGTTGCTGTCAGCAAAATGGTTACATCCGCAGAAGTTGCGGTAGCAATGTCGGCCGGGCAGTATGTGTTTGGTGAAAACAGAGTCCAGTCTCTTCTGGATAAGATCGAGACACTTCCTGCCGCAGCAGAACACGCTGATTGTGTCCGCTGGCATTTAATCGGCCATTTACAGACGAATAAAGTGAAGTATATCCTTGATAAGGTTGATCTGATTCATTCCCTGGACAGTCTGCATCTTGCCGGCGAAATCAGCAGATGTGCCGCTGCGCGCGGCTTGACCGCACATTGTCTGCTGCAAATGAACATCTCGGGGGAGGAAAGCAAGCACGGTCTGCATCCTGATGAATTAGAGCCTTTTGTGGAAGCGTTTTTGAAGTTGGACCACATTGTAATTGATGGGTTAATGACCATGGCGCCATTGGGTGCGGAAGAGAAGGAACTTAGAAAAATTTTTGGCGGATTACGGAAAATATCTATTGACATGCAAAGGGAAAGCATGCATAATATAAATATGTCTTGTCTCTCCATGGGTATGAGCGGCGATTTTGAAACGGCAATTGAGGAAGGCGCCACGCTCATCCGTGTCGGGACAGGGATTTTTCATTAAACGTTCTTGTTTAATGACTTACAAAGGATTTTTACATGCACAAAGGATGAGGAGGCAACAAAATGACGAATCTTAAGAGCCGGTTCAGGCAGTTTATCGGGTTTGACGATGTCGCGGAGTATGACGATGAGGAAGAGGCGTATGTTCAGGAAGAGGATACGGACTCCGCAGCAGAGGCGGTTTTAGACGATGACGATTTCGTAGTAGCTGAAAAAAGCCGTTACAAAAATATTTCTTCTACTTCCAGGTTGAATACAAGCAGCAGAGGTTTCTCATCACAAAGAAACACGAGTGATCGGTCGGCTGTATCTTTTCAGGATACAAAAGAAAAAGAGGAGGGTCATAAAATGGTCGGTATGGGGAATAGCCAGGGCTTGCGTGTTGTGTTGTCCAAACCAACTGAATTTGACAATTGTCAGGCAATCTGTTCGCACCTGAGAGCACAGATGACAATTGTATTAAATCTGGAATATGTCACAAATACAGGCGATCGCAAACGTATCTTTGATTTTGTATCCGGGTGCTGCTATGCACTGGACGGAAATATACAGAAGGTTTCCGATTTGATCTATATTATTGCCCCCTGTCATGTAGATGTCTTTGCTGAACTGAACGAAGCAGAAGCAGAAGCAGACGGAGATGTCGACCGGGCATATTCTCTTTTTAATTGAGTATCTTGTTTATGATCCGTATAAAATGACTGTGCTGCAAGCCTTTTGCTGCAGCCGGTCATCCTGCGGACGGATGTAGATCCAGACAAATGATTGTCCGGGTTTTTGTTTTTATATGAATTGTGAGTAGATATGAACAGAGCTGACGGCCATTTGGTAAAAAGAAAATCATGCTCCGGACGGAGACGTTTTCAGATCCGGAGCTTTTTTTTTGTATTTATTATTCAACTTTTATCCGTTTGTACATTTCATTTGTTTGCCAATACAATCATCAGCAATCCGGAGCTGCATATTATGTATTATAAAATGCTGTTTCTTCCGGTGTCTGCATTTGTATCATGCTTTTTTGGATATCTTTTTACAAAAAACTTTCTTGCGGTTTCTGCATGCTGCTATGCGGTTCATGTAGGTGCATATTTTCTGTTTGTGTCTTTTTCATTTTTCGGTCTGCTATGGGGGCTGCTGTATTATTTTAACGGACTGCTGGGCTTTTTAATCGCATTCTTTGCATGTGCTTACAGCGATTAAATGTGCACAATCAATGCACATTCAAGAAAACTTGATCAGAATTGATTCCTGTATGCAGCGACAAATATTTTACCGGCTTTTATACCCTCCGGCAGGGAAGCGCCGGTTTGTATCCATGAAGGACCGTTGCTTTGAATAATCATTCTGAAAAATAAAAGGGGGCTTTCTTTTGCCGTACCTGATGCGGCAGAGAAAGCCCCCCTTTTATTTTTGCCGAATAACTGCAAATCAAACGGTATCGAGTCCCTATATATTACAGGAAATGCTTTTGTGCAGCCGGTCGGACTCGAATAACAGATCAATTACCTTCATCACGCGCAGCGCTTCCTCCGGCTTCACGATCAATGCTTCTTTTCCTTCGATTACTGCAGCAATGTTTTTATAGAAATCGCTCCAATCCGAGACCACCTCCGGCAATGGAAGCTCTTGGGTGGTTTCGCGAGGACGCGGCGCCATGGTTCTGGTAGGTCCGGCTTCTGTATAGACAATTTCATCCGTCCATCCGAGGTCCCGTTCATCCGAGAGCTTCATCATCGTACCGCTGCAGGACCAATCGTGTATCACTGCGGTTCCGTCGGTGCAAGTGAGATGCCAGCGTGCCTGCGGAATAAAGCAGTTTGTTGCGACCTCGATGATTGCAGAGGTTTTATCCGCAAAACGCAGAATCAATTTGCAGTTGTCATCTACTTCTGTAGAATATGTAGCGAATAACTGTGCATATACTTCCGTTACGGGAGCATGGATCATCCACATAATCTGATCCAGCAGATGAACGCCCCAATCCAGTACCATGCCGCCGCCGTTCATTTTATATCCCCGCCATCCTGACAGGACACGTTTTGAACCCTGCACACGGCTTTCAATCATATACGGCGCCCCGAGAAGCTTATTGTCAATAATGTTTTTAATAATGACAAAATCTTTGTCCCAGCGTCTGTTTTGATGGATACTGAACAGTTTGCCCGTTTCTTTGGCAACTGCCATCATTTCTTCGAGCTCTGCCGCATTCATGGCTACCGGTTTTTCACAGACAACATGCTTGCCGCCGCGCAGACAATCAATCACCAGCTGCTTATGATAATTATTCGGCGTCGCGACGGTGACAATATCAATCTGAGGGTCCTGTACAAGTGCCTCAAAAGAGTCATATGCATGAAGCCCCTGCGCTCTGGCGGCCTCCTGTCGTTCCTCCCGCACATCAAATGCGCCGACAACCGCAATCTCCGGTACGGCTTCTTTAATTCTGGTATGATGATACGCGCCCATCCCGCCGTAGCCAACGATCGCAAGCTTATATGTCATAATGCCTCAAATCCCTTCTTCTAATTAATTTGATATTATTTTTGCAGCCACATAATACTACAGGATCTGCCGGAATGCAATCAACGATCATGCGTTTTTTTAGTACGATCTTGTCCAAACGCTTATACGTTAAAACGAAACAGCGTCACATCGCCGTCGTTCATGATATATTCTTTCCCTTCAGAACGAACCAGTCCTTTTTCCTTTGCGCCCTGGTAGCTGCCGCAGGCAATCAGGTCGTCATATGCAACGACTTCGGCACGAATAAAGCCGCGTTCAAAATCCGAATGGATTTTACCTGCGGCGCCCGGCGCTTTTGTACCCTTTGCGATTGTCCAAGCGCGCACCTCCTTCGGACCGGCAGTTAGAAAGCTAATCAATCCTAACAGCTTATAGCCCGCGGTGATCAGCTGCTCAAGTCCGGATTCCCGAATTCCGAGGGCTTCTAAAAACTCAGTTTTTTCCGCATCCTCCAGGGCGGCGATTTCCTCCTCCAGCCTGCTGCAGACTACGATGAGCTGTGCATGTTCCTGCCGGGCAATTTCGGAAAGCTCTTTTACGTACGGACATGCCGAAGGTGCAGCAGTATCATCCTCTGCGATATTGGCAGCGTAAATGACCGGCTTTGCTGTAAGCAGGAAAAGGGACTTGACATAGGTAGCCTCCTCCTCGGTTAAATCCATTGTTCTGACGGGCTTTCCTTCCTCTAAATGTGCCTTGATCCGCCGAAGCATGTCCAGTTCGGCCAAAAGCTTTTTGTCGCCGCTTTTTGCTGATTTTCCTGTTTTATCGATACGGCGCTCCAAAAGCTCGATATCTGAAAAGATCAGCTCAAAGTTAATGGTCTGTGTATCTCCGGCAGGGGAGGAGGAGCCTTCGACCCGAATAATATCGTCATTATCAAAGCAGCGTACAACGTGAATAATGGCATCTGCTTCCCTTATATGGGATAGGAACTTGTTGCCGAGTCCTTCTCCTTTGCTGGCCCCCTTTACTAATCCTGCAATATCCAAAAACTCGATTGTCGCCGGCGTTATTTTTTCCGGGGCATACATCTGTGCAAGCACGTCGAGTCTTTTGTCAGGTACGGCAACGATGCCGACATTCGGTTCAATGGTACAAAACGGATAATTGGCACTTTCTGCGCCTGCTTTTGTCAGTGCGTTGAAAAGCGTGCTTTTGCCGACGTTGGGCAGTCCCACGATTCCTAATTTCATAGATATGAATAACCTCCAGTTTTATTTTCAAGGCAGCGGCGGAAATCACGGAGCCGTGTATCGTGCAGGTGATCTTTCGTGCCTTTTTACACAGTTTTGCCACCAGAATAACATATAACCATGGCATAATCTACAGACGTAAGGTTTCTTTTGCTTTTTGTTGGTAAATTATTTGTCTTTATGGTATAATGCATCCATTGGCCTGCACATGCAATTATAATGCATGGATCACAAAAAGAAAAGGAGGAATCGGTATGGCTCAATATATAAAGCAAAAAGTGTTGGTAGTGGATGATGACGAAAATATCTGCGAATTAATCAGACTCTATTTGGAGAATGAAGGATTCGATGTAAAGATCGCAAATGACGGACTGAAAGCAATCGAAATTTTTAAGTCCACGACCCCGGATTTGGTGGTGCTGGACATTATGCTGCCCGGTGCGGACGGATGGCAGGTATGTCGTGAAATCCGAAAAATCAGTCAGATTCCAATTATTATGCTTTCGGCAAAAGGCGAGACTTTTGACAAGGTTTTGGGATTAGAGCTGGGTGCCGACGACTATATGGTAAAGCCCTTTGAGCCAAAGGAACTTACCGCAAGAGTCAAGGCTGTTCTGCGCAGGACAAGCAATACGGAAAAAGAAGCGCATGAGGAGGTCGTATATCCGAATTTATTGGTAAACAAAACCACCTATACGGTAAAAGTAAACGGCACAGAGGTACAGATGCCGCCAAAGGAACTGGAGCTTCTGTTTTTTCTATCCTCCAATCCGAACAAGGTTTATACGCGGGACCAGCTGCTGGAATATATCTGGGGATATGATTTCTTCGGCGATTCCAGAACCGTGGACGTTCATATCAAGCGCCTGCGCGAGAAGGTGGAGGATCCCTCGCATTCCTGGCAGATTAAGACGGTCTGGGGAATCGGATATAAATTTGAGGTGAAATAATTGTGGATAAATCCGGCAGCCGGCAGCGCAAACGTGCAGGCTCGTTCCGCCAGAGTTCGATTTTTCGAAAATTTCTGCTGATTTTTACGTTGACGATTCTTTTATCTTCTGTTTTATCCGGTTTTATTATGGATCGGCTGACCGAGAATTCTTTTGTGGAGTCCAAGGTGACGGATATGCGGACCGCGGTGGAATCCCTGCAGGATCTTTGGATTCAATATTATGTGTCTTATCAGTCATCTGTGGACGATAAAAACGAATGGATTTCCAATGAGGCAAAAGAGAAAACAAAAGCCTACCAGGAAAAGCTGTTCAGCCGGATGGAGCTTTATGAAGAAACGCTGGGCGCCTATAGCTTTATTGCAGAGCGGGACGGGATGGTATCCATGTCGTATCCGCTGTTTCCGACGGATTCCCGGGAGACGGAGGGCCTGCTTTCTCTGCCCAAAACAGTAGTTGACAGATTTATTTTCTTGGACGGTCACTATTATTTCTCGGAAGAACAGTTAGACAGCCTGAATGAAGATGACCGTTTTTATGACAGCGGCGATTTTTACGGATTATATGCCAAGGAGTCGGCATCTTACGTGACCGTGCCGAAACGGATTATCTATATCCATCCGGATACCAAGCTAACTGTTGACGGAAATTGTATTTTCATGTCGGTTGCTATGCCTGAGGTCACAAAAGCGCGCGGCAGCATTATTCAGTATTTTACCATTGCGACTGTAATTACCGTGCTGATAGACGTGATTGTGCTGATCATGATTACGCGGCGGATTACCAATCCGATCCGTGCCCTTCAGGAAGCCGCGGGTAAAATGGCGGCAGGAGATTTTCAAGGGAAGATCCAGCGCACAACGCATGATGAAATCGGCGATTTGGTGGACAGCTTCAATAGAATGACGGAATCTTTGGCAAATCTTGATGCAATGCGAAATGATTTTATTGCGAATGTATCCCATGAGCTGCGTACCCCCATGACTTCAATCGGCGGTTTTATCGATGCGATTATAGACGGTGTGGTTCCGCCTGAAAAGCAGGAGCATTATTTACGAACGGTACGTTCGGAAATTACGCGTCTCAGCGATTTGGTGAACGAGCTTCTGGATGTAGCGCGCCTGCAGTCCGGCAAGGTAACGCTGAATCGACTGAAATATGATTTATGCGAATTGGTCCGGGAGAATATCATTAAGCTGGAGCCCCTGATTCAGAAGAAAAAAATTGATGTCCGGACGGTGTTTGAGCATGATCCGGAATATGTGTTTATCGACAAACCGTCTATAGATCGGGTGTTTATCAATTTGATTCAGAATGCGGTAAAATTTACTCCAGAAGGGGGCAGAATCACGATACGCACCGTCCTCCGGAAGGACTGTGCAGAGGTAACGGTGGCAGATACCGGCGTTGGTATACCGCCGGAGGATTTGGATATGATATTTGAACGATTCTATAAATCTGACAAATCCAGAGGACTGGATAAGAAAGGAACCGGGCTGGGCCTTTCCATTGCAAAAAATATTTTACTTGCACACCAGCAGACCATTCGTGCGGAAAGTGAACTCGGAAAGGGATCCAAATTTATATTTACTTTGCCGATCGATGGCGGAAGAAAGGAAGACAGATAAGATGAACAGCGAGTATGAACATCCTGAGAATTCCGGAGAAACCGGGCAATCTGATTTTAGAACAGATTCTATGCAGACAAATACGGAACCGAATCAGACGGTTTCAGGTTATGCGCCGATGGCAGAGCAGGCACCGAATCAAACGGGGACTGCGCCGACTTACGGACAGACGGCACAGGAACCGTTCTATGCTGCCGGCCGGAATGACGGCTATGAGGGGCAGTCTGCCGATCCTGCGTATTATAAAGAAAATATTCGGCGGCTGAGAGAAGAATACAAACGGACCCAGCAGGCCGAGAAAGAACGGCTGCGGGCGGAAAAGGCTGGCAGAAGACAGGATGGGGCAGCGCCTATAAAAGGTCCCTCTACCGCAAAGGCCGTCGCGGCGGCAGTGGTTTGTTCGTTCCTTGTTTTTGCGCTTGTATTGACGCTTCTGTCCGTACTGCCTTCCAGGGATCATAATTATTTGGCTCGCCTTTTGGGCGTTTCGAATACCGGATACCGCGTGCAGAGTCTGATTCCGGATCAGGATGACCAAAATGTGGACGGGACGACGGTCAAGCCCGGAGACAACGTTACAATTGAGGTCAACGGCGGATCGGTGGCAAAAGCCGTTTATGCAAAAGCTGCGCCGTCTGTTGTGGGCATCAAAGTGGTATATACCTCGGGCAGCAAATGGAATCCTGTTATTACCACCGTAGGCATGGGATCGGGAATTGTCTATTCGGAAGACGGCGTGATTGTAACAAACTTTCATGTGGTAGAGGATGCCATTGATCCTGCAACCGGCGGTCTTGCGTCGAATTACAGTGTACAGGTGTATTTTAAAACGGATCTTTCAGAGTATTATACGGTGACGCAGCTTCTCGGTTACCATCAGGAATCCGATGTGGCAGTCCTTCAGGTCAACGCAAAAGGCCTGAAGCCGATTACCTTTGCAGATTCCGATGAGATTACAGTTGGAGAGTCAGCCGTTGCAATCGGCAGTCCCGGCGGACTTGATTTTATGAATTCTGTCAGTGAGGGGATTATCAGCGGAGTAGACCGCGTCGTTACGACCGAAACCGGGAATGTATACGATTTACTGCAAACTACGGCTGCAATCAACCCCGGGAACAGCGGGGGAGCGCTGCTGAACCAAGAGGGCGAATTGATTGGAATGTGTGTAATTAAGTTGGTCTCGACCGGCTATGAGGGAATGGGATTTGCGATCAATTCCAATACAATTAAACGGATCGTCAGCGCTATATGCGAGGACGGAAAATATGTAAAACCTTTATTAGGCGTAACGGTAGACACGACTTATAATGTAAACGCAGCCAATGACCGCGGCTGGCCTTTAGGCGCCTATGTGGATTCTGTAAGCAACGGATCCTGCGCGGCAAAAGCAGGGCTGCGGGGCGGCGATATCATCGTGGCAATTGCAGGCACGGATATTACGAATTTTACAGGTCTGCGCCGCGTCCTGATGAATTACAAGCCGGGTGATACCGTATCCTTGCAAGTCTTCAGAAGTTCTTCGGGTGATACATTTGAAGCAGAGGTCGTTTTAGATGGAGAGTAAAAATAAAATATGCCGTGACAGGCTGCCGGAAGATGTATTTCTGGCAGCTGCTGCAGAAAAGATTCAGCATTTATTGCAGGAGCTGGATACATTGTACCCGGAAGCTGAATGTTCTTTAAGTTATGAAACGCCGTTGCAGCTGCTGATCAGCACGCAGCTTTCGGCGCAGTGTACGGATGCACGCGTAAATATGGTAACGCCTGCGCTGTTTGCCAGATATCCGGATGCCAAAGCCTTTTCGGAGGCTGCGCTTCCGGAGCTGGAGGCCTACATAAAATCAACGGGTTTTTTTCGGAATAAAGCAAAAAATATTAAACAATGCTGTATTGATATTTGCGAAAAATTCGGCGGCAGGGTTCCGGACACCATGGAGGAGCTGCTTACGCTGGCCGGAGTAGGCAGAAAAACTGCAAATTTAGTTTTAGGCGATGCTTTCGGGAAACCTTCTTATGTAGTAGATACGCATGCGATTCGCATCTGCGGACGCATCGGTTTGTCGCAGCATACGGATCCCATTAAGATTGAGCAGGATCTGCGCAGACTCATCCCTCCGGATGAAACGCATCCTGAAATATCGGGGCGGTTTTGCCATCAGCTTGTTCTGCACGGAAGAGCTGTCTGCAATGCGCGCAAGCCTGCTTGTAATGGCTGCAGACTGTCCGCGTGGTGCGACTTCAGGGCTTCACAATAAACGTATCTAAAATCTCCGTGAATATGGCTTCAAATCTGTTTTGTGCAATCTCTGCGGGGGCGTACAGACTGAGGACATACATCTGTCCATGCTGTGATTCTCCGGAATTGCTCGGCATACCTAAAAATGCCTGTTTTGCGTATGTATCCCGATCTTCTCCTTTTATTCGGTAATCCCAGCGGTATCCGGCACAATTTCCGACCTTTATTTCCTGTTCCGAAAAACCGTAGACAGAGGCGCTCATGGATGCGCGTGCTCTTTTTAAGAAGCCGCTTACGGTTCCCTGGATCTGCCAGATCTGAATAAATCCGTGGATTTCATGTGCACCCTTTTCCGACAGCTCGAGATGATATATGATTTCATTACCTGCAAAAAGCTTCTCCTGCATGTCAAATGTCTGCCGGAATTTCTGCATGCTCTGTGTAATTTGATTGCCTGCTGCGGAAACGCTTATTGCAGTGCTTTCAAGCCAGCTGATGTCATTGGGCAAAGTGAAGGTAAGCTTGTTGCCGGCAGTGATCACCGTCGCGTTGTTGTTGTAGAAATATATGGAAATCGCTGTGCATAAGAGGAATGCCAGTCCGCATACGGCGGAAAATACAGCGATTCGTTTCAAGGCTTTTTTGGAGATCGAGAATTTGACTGTTAAGGCACGAAACATAGGGTCCCTCATTCCTTGCCGCACCGGAGACGAACGGCACGGGCGTGATATGATAGATACGGCTGGCTTGTGCACCGCAATTGTACGCATTATATATATTGCTTCACGGAACCAATTATGACAACTGGGAATATATTAATAGTAACGATTCTGTTTTGAGGTGGTAACGGTGAAGGTTGTGGTATTAAAGGCCCCTAAGTTTATCGGCGGAATTCTCAGGCTGATGTTCGGGATGAAAAAGGAAGCGCCGTAAGTCCGACTGTAAATCAAAGCTGCCGGCCGGAGTGCCCTGCGAAGAATCATTTCGGCGTTTTCAGGATAAAACGCCGAAATTGCCCTAAAAATTTTTCTTGCATACATACCTCGTCTGTGATACAATAAATCCCGCTGTTTAAAAGATTTTCAAGGGAGGTGTGTTTTAAATGGCAAGATGTGAATTCTGTTCAAAGGATATGCTATTCGGCCGCCACATCAGCATAACACGTTCACAGGTGAGCAGACGTGCGAAAAGAAACTGGAAGCCGAATGTCAGGAGAGTCAAGATTATGGTAAATGGCGCTCCCAAATATGCGCATGTGTGCACTTCCTGCTTGAGATCGGGGAAAGTAACAAGAGCGATATAAGAAGCCACGATAAAATTGATTATTTTGATGAAAAGGACGCCGCTTGTTTCCAGTGAACAAGGAAGCGTCTTTTTTACAGTGCAATCAGATTCGGAATCTGGCCGGATACATGTGCAATATACGCTTTGATTTCCGGCTCGTCCGCATGCTGCAGGATATATTTGGCGGCCTCCTGTGTTTCCTTCAGAACAGCCAGATCTCTGCCAATATCTGCAATTTTAAAAGCAGGGAGGCCGTGCTGCAGTGTCCCGAAAAAGTCTCCGGGTCCGCGCAGCGCAAGGTCCTTTTCCGCAATCAGAAAGCCGTCGTTGGTCGCTTTCATAATCTGCATCCGCTCCCGTACCAATTTGCTTTTATGGTCTGTAAATAAAACGCAGTAGGACTGCTGACTGCCGCGTCCGACACGGCCGCGGAGCTGATGCAGCTGTGCGAGGCCGAATCGCTCCGCGTTTTCCACAATGATCAGAACGGCATTGGGTACATCTACACCGACCTCGATAACAGTGGTGGAAAAGAGAATTTTAATTTTACCTGCAACAAAGTCCCGCATGATTTGATCTTTTTCCGCGCCAGACATTCTGCCGTGAATCAATGCAGCGGGAAGCCCCCGGAAGACAGAGGCGGTGAGTTCTTTGAAATTCGATTCCGCAGCAGTCAGATCCAGCGCTTCCTGCTCCTGAATCAGCGGATGTACAATATAAATCTGCTGTCCCTGTTCCGCCAGTGAAGCAGCCCAAAGCAGAATCCGCTGCCGAAGGGCAGAATCAGCAATAAAAGTACGAATCGGCTTTCTGTTTTTCGGCATGGCGTCGATAACGGAAATATCTATATCTCCGTAAAGTACCAGCGCCAGCGTACGGGGAATCGGGGTAGCGGTCATGACCAGAATATCCGGACGTGTGGTATGCTGCGCCAGCTTTGCCCGCTGCCGCACGCCGAATCGAGGCTGCTCATCTGTAATAACGAGACCGGGCTTTGCATACGGTACGCCGGCTTGAATGAGGGCGTGGGTGCCGATAATACATTGTGCGGCGCCGGATTCGATCTCTGCATAAAGTTCCTGTTTTGCCCTGCCGCGCAGCGAACCGGTCAGCAGTACACAGCGAATGCCCAAAGGTGAAAGAAGCGTGCTGATTGTGCGCATGTGCTGTTCC
>USLW01000005.1 GCA_900555605.1 uncultured Clostridium sp.
GTCGTGTAGGCCTGGGCGGCCTGCGTTTCCCGGAGCGTAAGATCTTTCTCCCGAACCCTGCCGTCTGCCGCAATATATTTCACGTTCTCTTTGAATATATAAAGCGCATTCGTACCGTCTGCATTCTCAAACGCATAGCTGGACAGCGTCTCTAATTCCTCTGCCCTGCGGACATGACCCGCATTTGCAAAAGCCTCCCGATCCACATATTCCAATATATTACATTGAAATGCTGCTTCAGCCGATTGCGCCGCCGCTGGTCCGAACCCGATATCCATCGGAAGCGCCTGCGGTACGTCTTCAAATACGGCTTCCGTTTCAGAATGTCCCGCCGCAAAAGTCTCCGTCGCGGTAATTGCCTCCGCCGTCATTTTCAAAGGCTTTCCTGCCCCGGAAAACAAAAACGACAGCAGCAGCAGGCACGAAAGCAATGTCTTGTGTTTCATATTTTACGTTCCTCTCTGTACAAACGATTCATTTCTCATTTGAACTCCGGACCGGTAAAATAAAAAATCGCAGCTGCGCCCTTTTTTCTTTCTGATCCATGAAAGAAATACCATACGCTGCATGCGGTTTATAAACACATCGCGGCCACCCCCTTTTGCCGTCGGCGGGGTGAAAAGAACGCCTGTCTTTTCATACCATCCTAATATTACAATAAATGCTCAGAAGCCTCCTGCAAAAACTGTTCAAACATTATATACTGTAATATAGTATATGCGAAGGTGCTTTTCTTGTCAACATTTTCCACAGGGCAAACGCAAGAAAAGGCAAACGGGTAAATTTTTAAAGTAAGCTATTTAGTACTGATATCACACAATACTGCTTTTAATATCCGTAATATTGTCGTCCGTGAAGTGGGTGGGGCTGCGGTTTTCAATAACTGCCGCAACACCCGTTATCAAGATATATATTCCATCATCATCAAATCGATAGGTCTTGTCTTCGCTTTGCCGGCTTTCCAAGAAACCGCTAACAATACTGTCATTTTTATATCACCCGCGTTTTTCAAATTCACGCAACGAAACGTATTGTAGAATGGTGGTCCATTAGCATTCCAAAATGTTTTTCAGGAGGGTATCCTGCAAAGATTAAAGCCTGTACAGCCCTATTCTGCCGGCTGTACAGGCTTTAAGAATCTTTATTTAATCTTTATTTAACCTTTGCGCCTTTCCCTTTTTGCCGCAACTGAGATGTTGCAAGGATCAGGATTATGCCAATGCCGGAAACGATCGTCAGCGCCAGCCATAAAGTCAGATTTGCTTCATCCCTGGTGTTTGGCGTTGTCGGTTCCGTAGGCCCGTCGGGAGGATTTCCGGACTTATGATTATTGAACTCTGCAACAGCCGTTACTCCATTTTCAATAGTACCTGCCGCACCGCTGGAAGTCACTGTATACCCGGCATTGTCGCTTTCTTCAACGGTATATCCAGTGCCGGCAGGTATGCCCTGGCCCGTCACACTTTCGCCGTGCTTTAGCTGGAATGTGGCCACGCCATCTGTGAAGGTCATCCCGCCATGCGTACCATTTATGGAAGTATCGCTGAGTGTCACCGTAAAAGTAAACGCTTGATTGGTATCTCCACGGTCTCCTGAAACTGTCTTGGCAACCATCAGGTCTCCTATGTCGGTCAACTCGGCCCAGTTTGCGACAAAGGTAAGGTTGCCGACCGTTTTCTGATTCACAATAAGTGTAGCGTATGTTCTGCCGTCTTCTCCTGCCTCGGTTGTACCATTGCCAAGACTCCAATGGGAAAACTGATACCATTTGCCGTTCTCATACACTCTTGAGGGATTTTTTAGCGTAAAGTGATCCTTCGCAGTATACAGAGTGGGATTCTTTTCCCCTGCATTGCCTACCGGGGTATTCTCCGCCGTTACCGCAGACAGCGCGTTGTCCGCTGCTGCTGGAGAATTGTCGGCATTCTGATATGCAATGGTATACACGATGGGCTCTACCAGATAAGTAATCGTCCTTTCCGCATCCTCTTTTAGCAGATCGGTCAAGTCAACAGACAATGGATGAAAATCGCCCTTACTATCAAGCCATTTCAACTCTTCATATTTTTCTACCTGCGAATAAGTATTCCCGCCGCTTCTGTTGACCAGCATATAGCCCTTGTTTCTCAAGGTTTCCACAGCATTTATGCTGGGCGTCAGAATGGCTTTCTCCGCCTTCACACTCTCCTCAGAAATTACATTCTGTTGAATCACGGCCGGGTCTGCCCCTTGCTCCGTACCAGCTTCCACAAAACGCACAATGTAGCTGCCATTGACATAGGAATCGTAGTAGAAAATAACGTAATACTCGTTGCCTTCTTCATTTAAGGTCAGGAGTTTATTTGTTTCTGTCGGAATGTAACCAGCAAGCTCCTGTGCTGTCAAATTAATAGTTGTCCCCGGAGCATACATCTTTCCACGCTCTTCGATCCCCAGTATATAATACGCTTTTGCACCTGTCGTGTCTTCTTGCGCAATTTGACCATCGTCTTTAATGTATATTTTTTCTCTTGCAGTATCGGCGTCTGTCGGATTATCCGTCACAAAATAGACTTTGTATCTGTAGCTTTTTACGGTTTCCACCGTCCATTTAGCAGCAATATGGATATCGTCTGTTATAAAATCATTAAAATCGAACTGGGTCTCGGGCTCTTGCAGGTTCCCCTTCGCATCGGCTTTGTACCAGCCCTCCATCGTATGGCCGGAATAAAATGGGCGCGGAATTTTCGCGTCGGTCTCCGTGATTTTTGTGTTGGCGGGAACTCTTACTGTTATCGCACGATCCGGGTCCGCGGCGAACGTGGCAGCGGGGCCGCCGTTCAGGTGAAACGTCACATTACAAATTGGATTTTCCCAAATTGCGTAAAAAAGCAAATCGCTGCCGATGTAAAAATCGTCAGTTGCCTGGGCTTGCGGTACGGCATGTTCAGAAGTCTCCGTATCAAATTGCCACAGCATGTTTACGCCCGCGGGGCCAAGACCCCAGCCCTTGAAGTTCCATACCTTCGTTCCCTCCTTATTACGGTCGGGACAGACCGGAACAGGATCGCCATCAGGATAGCTCCAGAGATATTTCGCCTTGTCATCCGCTTTTTCCTGGTTGGTATCCATATAATTCAGTTTGAAGGCATAATCATCTTTCGTAACGTGCGCGCCATAGGGCAGCTCAATATAGCCGAGATCACGCTCTGTTACCTCGGTATCTGACTTATTGACCGAGACCTTATAGGTTATGGTATAGCGATCTCTGTCATAATAGAAATACAGATCGTAGGGATCCTCTTCGGAACCGACTATGCTCGGAGGGTTCGCCCATGTCCGCCCGTCCTTATCCTTGCGCTCCGTGGTATGGTCGGCAACGTCATTGACCTTGGTCATATGCGCCCGGGCGCTGGGGTTCTGCTTTTCAATCGCATTTGTAGAAACAGTATCAACGCGCCGACTCACGGCATAATATTTGGTCACAGGTTCGCCATTGCTGCCCGTTGTTACATAACCGCGCACGGCGTAATAGGAGCCGCCGTTATCTTGGCCATATTCGCTATACTCCACTGTTTTAGCGGCAGCATCGTATTTTACCGTTATCAGGTCGGTAAAGCCGTACTTGGCGAACACCTCATTATCCTTTGGCACCAGATACAGGGTATTTTTAAGTTCTCCGGATTCACCGTAAAGGCTGACCACTTTTATGCCTTCAGAATCAATATCCAGCCCCGGCACTTCGTAACAGTGCGTATAGCGGTAATAGCTGATGTCATATTGATTTTCCCAGTAAGCAACCATGTGATGCACAATTTCGGTATTTGCAGGGGCAGCGATAATCTCTTCATTCAGGCTGGCAAAAAGGCCCATAATGGTGGCCTCATCATAATGGCTGCTGGAGGATTTTATCGAATCATCGCGGTATTTGCCGCGGGTTGCAGTCCATGAGATCAGTTCCACATTTTTTTGCCCTTCTCTTTTTATATTTTCTCCCGGCAGTGCCACGGGCCAGACAGCGCGTAGATCCGCGCCGTATTTGGCCTTAATGGTGATGGTATGGGGCGTGTTTATCGTCTCTGCGTTAGGCACCGTATACCATAAATTCCCTTTTTTCCCTGTTCCAATATCTCTTTCCTCACGGTAATCAAA
Organism: uncultured Clostridium sp.; assembly: GCA_900555605.1. Lineage (GTDB taxonomy): Bacteria > Bacillota > Clostridia > UBA1212 > UBA1255 > UMGS1851. The sequence continues at coordinate 4,132 of USLW01000005.1, forward strand.
AATCAGATTGCCGTCTTTATCATAACAATCCTGACCCGCATAGCTATAGCCGCAGGTACCGGTCGCTACGGCAAAATTTTGGTTATTGCGCTTACCATAGTAGTGGAATTTTAAAGTGTAGATTTTTCTGGTAAAGTATACGTAAACTATCGTTTTTCCATCTGCGTTGGCCGTTGTGAGATATTCCATCTCACCGTTGTTCTCGTGCATTACCTCAAAGCCGCAGTAGTCATAAAAATTAATAGGGGCGACACCGCTTTCCCCGTCCCTTGCGGATTTATTAAATTCTTTCTCGACCAGATTAAAAATGTCAGGCACTAAAGCATTTCCCCCATCCACAAGGCTTGAACCGGTACCTACCTGCATGGTGAAGCTGCCTACATTGCTGTAGTTGGCGTTTGTTTTGGTGCTGTCGTTTAAAATGGGTTTGTTAGACGTGACTTCCTCTTTATAATCCTTATATTTCTGGCTGTAATAGTCGCTTCCGTCTTTTTTTACGTTGCCGCCTTCGGCGAAAGCCTGCACATCGGTCAAGCCATCCAAATCCTCTGTCCAAAGTACCACGGTGATATTGGTCTTAGCCGCCTTCCATCTGGGGTATAGATGCAGCGAGGATACGCCGTCAGTCGTTTTAAACTGGGCGTTGTTGAGAAGCGCTGCATCAATTTTCAACGTGTAGTCATTGCCGTTCTTCGGAACTTCAATGTATCTGTCATCTTCATATTTTCCGTTCTCATCCGGTGTCGAGCCTTTTTTCAAATACTGCCAGCCGTCAAAAGTATAACCCTTGCGCGCAGGCACAGCAGTCACTGCGTTAAAGTCAACGCTATTACCAAAAACGACCTGCTGTCTTCGAATGTAAGCGTAGTCGGTGTCGAAAATTACGCGGTAAGCTTCCGCCGCTTTGTAGTAGATATTAATTACCGTCGGCTTACTTTTTTCGTCAGCGTCGTTTTGGTTTAAGTCGCTTATGGAGACGATACCTTTGATCAGCTCCTGCGCAAAAGGTATTGATGTGAGCTTTTCAAAAACATTTCCGTCCGTCCTGGCAACAGCCTTTGTTAAAGCGCCTACGCGTCCCTGTAGATTTTCGCTGTCGAGGAGGACGTAATCAACGCCATCTATTGCAGTTTTCTCTTTGCTGTCTATTTCAGCTTGTGACAGACCCGAAAGCCCTACCGGCACCCAGTGCTTCACCGCATACCAGGTGGTGGTGCGTCGGTAGTTCACAGTGATAGTAAGGCCGTTTTTCAGGGCGTTTTCCAGCTGTTCCTTGGTCAATGTCACCTTGAGTTTGGGGTTCTTCAGCTCATTTGCGCCGTGGTTTTCATCCGCTTGATCAGGATGTTCGCTTGCCTGGTCGCCGCAAACGGCCATCGCTGCGTAACCGTCCGCACCCTCTGCCTTAAAAATACGGGCTTTGTTCCAATCCTGGTTATATTGGGTGGAATAGATGTTGGAATACGCTTTGTTTATTATCGTATAGTCGGGTGCAGCCGCGAGGTCATGCGCCTTTTCCTGATAGGCATAGACTTCATGCGCAGTAATATCTCCATTGAAATCGCCGTTGTCAAGCATCTGCTGAAGCTCTTCCGGCGTTGCATTTTTCGGCGGCTGTTTATGCAGATACGCATCCAGCGGGGTAGAATCCAGCACTATGCGGAAACCAGACTTAGACTTGATCGGAATCTCAAACACATAGTTTTCGCCGTCTTTTGCCGCCGGCGCCTGTATCATCTCAGGCGCGTTCGGCGAAACACCAAAAAGGCCTCCGGTTTTGGAATATTGATAATTTATAGTAAATGTAACGACATTGGCCGGTACAAATTCGTAATCAGAAAGATTGCCCTGGAAAATTCCGCGCTGATTACGCGTGGCGGCAAAGGCAGTCAAAACACTGCCCATGCACGTACTGACTATGGCAGCGCAAAGCACCGCACTCATAATCCTGCTCCATATTTTTGAGCCATACTTTTGGCAACCGATTTTCTTTGCCAAAAAATCCACTTTCATTGTCAATCGCTCCCCTATATTCATCAATTTTATTTACGCAATGTCTTTCACATGTTTTTGCCAAGTTTTCCTTTTTCTATCACGTTTTCTTTTTTCTATTAAAAGAAACCGGACTTTTATCGCATCCGGCATAAATTCTATTGGTCGAGCCGTTGCAGAATTTTCTGCTGCCTCGATGATTGTGCTTGGCATATCACGCTGTCTTGTATTGCCCTATCGGTGCTGCCTGATTGCCCATTGTCATTTGCCCACAGGCAGCTAATGAGAATCGTATATAACCAACCAAAGAGAGCGTATTCCAAAGAGCGTACAACCTGCTTTTCTAATTAGCCTTCTTGTCATAAGCATTCCTTCTGTTTGCTGTTAACATGTCGCATAGCGATCATCAAAAGGTATACCTTTTGACAAATAGTCTATCACAGGTAAGGCAAAAAGTCCACCCTTTGACAGCGCACTATATCAAACGAATTATACTCGTAAATTTTCAAAGTAAGTCCCGGGATAGAAATTTAAGTGGAATTTACTTTGGAAAGGGGGTTGCTGCTGAATGAAGTCCGGGGAATCGTTCCCGGAAAGGAGCGCATAGCGTGAAAAATAAAATTTTTATGCGGAAATTGCGAAAGGCTGGAGATTATTTGATGTAATAAATATATAAAGACGTTTCATTTCATTTACGTATCATCCAATCATATTAGAAAGTAATCGGATTTTTCCTTTCTTCCAGGTGCTCCCGGGTAATTCAATCCTGATCTCTGTATCAATTTTTATGATGATTCGCTTAGGCCGCGCTGCCTTAGCCATGAAACAAGCCCAATGCAAAAGAGGACAGCCAGGCAACGGTTGGCTGAGATGCAAAACGATACAGATAAACAAGAAAATACACATCGTTTTGTTCTCCGTATATTGTAATCCTATTGGGGACTGTTTCCGAAACTGTCAATTGTTCATTTTTTGAAGCTAATATATAATGTTCATCAATATACAGTGTTGACCTGCTGTTTATTATACGATATCTGAGACGCTTTCCTTCAATAATATCATTAGAATAAGTATACATTGTCGCGGGAATATTTTCAACCAAAACTTCTTTTTGTACAACATTTTTGATTTGCGGACGTGTAAAGAACTGTACATAATCATACTCGAAATGCAGACGAAACGCTTCTTCTGTCAGTATGACGATCCGGCCGAACGTATTACCTGTGTCCGAACCCAACGAAAAGGAATAGATATCCCCGCTCCATGTCACAGTTGCGCGCCAAAATAAATCTTCGGGAAGAACCGGTTCATACAAACGATTGGGATCGCATACTTTTATGCCGTTCTCATCCTTTTCAAAAGTCTCCTGCATGATATAAATTTGAGAGTCTGTAAATTTTCCGGATTTCAATGTATCCTTCAAGTCTGTCAGGGAAGGAAACTCCAAGGCTGCCGCAATTGAGATATCTCCCGATTGGTCTGCACCTGCGGCTTCCCCGTCAATATTAAGATAATACTGCCCGTCAATATTGGCAACGGTGCAGGCGGCTTTTGCGTTTGTATGGTGCGTGTCAGGCTTTTTTTCTTGCGCTGTCTTTCCGCAGCCCGCCATGCTCCATAAAAGGACGGTGATACACATTGCTGTGATAGAGAATCGGATTGTTTTCATGATAATTATCTCCTTCGTTAGTTGCCGTAATGTATTTTATTTAAAGCCAATGGCCTTAATTCTGCCAAACAGGATTCACAAAATGGTTCAGCATCACCGGCAACAATATTTTGATAGAAGTCAAATGCATAATGCGGTTCAAAACGTTCCATAACACATACATACTTACGGACCACGTCATGGCCGGGGTCGTTGTATACCTCGCGCATTCCCAATGCATGGGCGGTTTCATGTGCTAAAGTTAGGGTCATACATCCGAACCGCTCCTTTGCGTCACCGCCCATCACCTGCAAAAAGTGAATAACAGGCCGGTGATCATAAACGCCGGCAATGAAACTGGCTGTAGTATGATTTCCGTTAAGCTCTTGGCAGTATGTATTGGCACTGCGATTTGTCCACAACACATAAATATGGTGATCCTCACGCTGACCATAATAAAGCTGATTAGAGATTCTGTATAAATTTTTATGATGGTTCGCTCCGCAATTTGTACCGCAGGTGTTATCACAGGGCGTGTTTATGCCATGTGTGCAATCATCCGCAATTGCTTCCGTATATTGCGTTGCGGCTCCATCCATGATAAATCGAAGGCCGAACAGTTTGCTGTATACAAAATCGACAAAAGTATTTGCTGCTGTGATATTGGCAATCAGAGTGCTGTTGTCTGCCATGCTTTCATCAAAATAGTTTACAAAAGTAAAGGCTGTTTCAGTTAAATACCACTCATCCTTATAATTATCGTCATTCACATAATCGCGCTGTTCAATATCGATACCGTTGTTATTTTCAAAACCCGGCATTGCCCATCCCACAGCTAAAACGCGGTTATTCGCCTGTCCGGTTTTCGGGGTGAGCCGATATGCCCCGCTGGCGGTAGTGGTGACTTTCCACTTCATTCCATCCGTAATTTCGCCCGAGCGGAGAACCACTGCCACGCCGTCGTCGGCGGAATCTCCCTGGACGCCGAGATAGTAGTCGGCGGAGCCGGAATTCGCTGATTTGATTGTATAATATCCATCGCTTAAAAGGGTAAAGGTCCACCTCTGCGTTGCCCCGCCGTGAAATTCCCATTGATGGATCTGTGTTCCGCTGCTCATTACCTGGTCCTCTATATCCACATATTTTATGGTTCTCTTGTTTTTTATAAAATATGTGCCGTTTGCAATTTCGGTGACTTCCAAAGTAAAAGAAACGGAATCGTTATATTTGCTTCCCGTAAGGGTAACTGTGCCGGGGAAAACAGCCGTTACAGTACCGGTATACCAATCGATTGTTGCGACAGCCGTGTTTCCGGAGGACCAGTACAGGTTCTGCGTGATCGTATATTCTGAGTAATATCCGGCACATAAGAGCAGCTCCTCCAATGTTTTTGTTTGCCCCGGAGCGATATAACGCTTTGCGTTTGTTGTAATCTGTACATTTCCCGTATCGTATAGAATCGGTTTTGCCGGCGGTGCATCCAGTTTCTCTAAGATCCAATTTTGGCTTGTTGAGGTGCTGTCCGCGGCGGCTCTGATGTTGATGTTGTTGCTTGCAGACAGTGATTCAAGTGACAGAACGTCTTCGACTCTTCCGTATTGCCTGATTCGATACGCAGTATCCGAAATCCGTTCTATTGCCCACGAGGAGGCGTATCCCACGCCGGATAGGGTGTCATTTGTTCCGAGATCATACAATCTTACATTTTGCCCGACATATACTGTTAACCCTAAATTCAATTTATGGTATGGACGGATACTGTAAAGTCCCTCTCCGAGGTACCATACCCGCCATAGCTGCGATAGCTGTTCAAGAGAATTTTGAACCGTGCCTTTCGTATATTGCGACACATTTGTATAGTGGGCGATGCCATTATTTTCCGCGTGCATATATTTGCCGCTGTACTGGTTTTTAAAATCATAAACGCCGTTCGCCAGCCTTACATATACGACGCAGTATGCATAATGTTTTTCTCCGGCGGCGTCTGTTGCGGTGGCTGTAATCGTAGCGGTTCCTGCTTTCAGACCTGTGACAACACCGGAGCTGCTGACTGTGGCAATTGCGGTATTGCTGGAGGACCAAGTGACAGACTGCCCGCTTGGCGTCGTAGCGGCAGTGAGCGTTCTTGTTCCGCCGTTCTGCAGGATGTCGATGCTTGTAGCATTCAGCGTGATGTCTGAGACATACGTCATGACGACATACGGCCTGTTGCCAGTGGTGGGAAACTCTGAGGAGTAAAAAGATTTATTGTTGGCTTCATTGCTGTTCATCATAATAAACCCGGCGGCTGCGGAATAGGTATTATTTTTCCAGGAACGCGCCAATGCGGTGATGTTAAACGCTGTCCAAGCGCCGTTATTCAGGCTTGCGCCGTAATTGACGGCTGTCGTATGGCTTCCCGCATTATTCCAAGTGAGGCCGCTCTCCGTCCAGGTGGTATTAGAAGTCTTAGGATAAAGGTTGATATATTGCTGCGTACCGCCGGAGGCCTCTCTTACATAAAATTTTACAGAGGATATTTGAGAAGACGTGATGGAGCGATAAACCGAACTTGTATATAGTCCGTACAGACGGACAACCGTCCTTCCGATGCCATAGCCGCCTCCGGGGTCTCCCAGCCTGTTATACTGGAAGTCACCGAAATTGACCGCCGGTTTCCCGGCAAAGATCGGGACATCCTGAATCGCGTTGGTGCCGGTCACCTGATCTGAGATCGTTAAGGATGGGTCTATGGTTACCGGATAGACCGTATCCGCATCCGTAAGAAAATCCCGATTTACCCCGATGGTCAGCAGATATTGACTGCCATGCCGGATTGGCGTTACTGTCATCGTGCCGAAATCCGGTTTTCCGATTGCATCATATACGATGATTTCTCCAAGTCGGATTTTATCGGAGGCATTTTCATTTTCCGCTAAATAATAACCATGATCATAATAGATATACAAGCCGTCTGTTTCCAGCATGAATTGAAATGTATCAATTCCCGTATAGGAGGCAAGCATGATTTCTTCTTTGATACCGGACAATAAAGGCGTATAGCGCAGGTCTATGCCGCTGCCGAAATAATCGGAATATGTAACGGTATCGTCATGCATTTGTGCGGCGGATATCCCTGCGGCGGATTTTTTTGCCGCAGGATTGTTCTGAGGCCTGAGCACCACCGTTTTATCTCCATAACCGAGGGTGATTCCACTGTCTGCATTTTGCGGAAGCACGACTGCGATGTTATTTTCTTTCGTTGTATAGCCGCCGCTTTTATATGCGGTCAGAGAAATGTCTTTCTCCCGCACTGCTCCGTCCGGCGCGATATATTTTACGTTTTCATCCATATAATATACAGAGACCGTACCGTCGCGGTTTAAAAAGGCATAGGAATGCAGCGTTTCCATTTCCGGCAGTCGTGCGATATGGCCGGACCGCGCAAATCCATCCGCATCTACATATTTTAGTACGGCGCAGTTCTTTGCCGCAGAGCATTCTGCAGGTGTTTCAATCTCCGTGTAGATTTCAGGCGCGGCCCGGTTTTGCGAGGCATCGGATAAAACGCTTACAGAATTATTATTTTTAAGACTGTCTAAGGATTGTGCCGTAGAATCTCCGGAATAGAGCATTGTACTGAGCAAGACGATAAGAAGCAGGGCAGTCACCCGGCGCTGATATTTATGCATCTGATTTTGACCTCCTTTTTGTTGCCGCTTATCCGCAGGATTTTTGCGGAATCCTTCTGATCAGATCCCGCGTTTGCCGTCCTGACACACTGCTGTCAGCCTGCTGATAGAAAAACGAGACGTTTCTTATTACATTCGATAAAGATGGAATCCTCCCTTCCTTTTATTTTTTATTGAACCACGCGCCTTCAACTTTTGTTCCATGTTGATAATATGATACGATATTTTTTCGAGGATGTCAATATTTGTAAATCAATTTATCTTCTGTGCCTCCTGCGCAGAATTTCGGCAGGCTTACGGCGCCGGTGGGGTACAGCTATATCAGCAGCTACAGCACATCCAAATCTGTCCCGCGCTTTTGAAAGCGCCGTTTGTTTGTAATGCCTGTCCGCAAAACCGGTATGCATCCTGTAAGTATGTGCGTGATGTCTGCAACGCCGCGTCTGCTCAAAAAGAATACGAGAGTCCGCTTAAGGAATCAAGAGCGGAAAGCTTCCGCGCTTGGTGAAGTTTAAGCCGCGCCGGCAGAATCAAGAAAAAAATATCCCCTCCGGCATACGGGTAACCCGTACATACAGCGATTTTCTGCTATTCTGCCATGAAAACAGTATTCAGCACCATGTTGAGCTTGATACTGTCATAGGCCGTATCGGCGGCAAGGGATTGCTTACAATTAGCAAAGCAGGGATTTGCATTTTAGTAAATTACAATCAAGTAAATTTCAAAATAACTATTGACTCATTCGTAAAAGTGCTCTATATTTAAGTAAATCGTAGATCACGAATTTTCTCTATAGAGGTAATGCTTATGTTCATAGGAAGAGAAAACGAGCTTGCAAGGCTTAACAAGCTATATGATTCTAATAAATTTGAATTCGCCGTTATTTACGGGCGCCGCCGTGTAGGTAAGACGGCCCTTATCAGCGAGTTTGTCAAAGATAAGGATGCCATATTTTTTACCGGCGTTGAAACCAACGCAAAACAAAATCTTGATAACTTTTCAAGATGTATTATGGAATACAATACGGGCATAGCTGCTGGCTCTTCTTTTTTGTCTTTTCAATCGGCATTAGAATACGTTTTTGAATTGGGGAAGTCAAAAAGAATCGTGCTTGTGATAGATGAATACCCCTATGTTGCCCGTGCGTCCAAAAGCCTTGCTTCCACGCTCCAGCTTTTAATCGACAAACACAAAGACACCTCCAAGCTGTTTTTAATTCTTTGCGGTTCCTCTATGTCCTATATGGAAGACCATGTTTTGGCATATAAAGCGCCTCTTTACGGAAGAAGAACAGCGCAGCTTAAAATCAACCCGTTTGACTTTTTTGAAGCCTGCCGCTGTTTCACGAAGCTGTCGCACATTGACAAGGCATTGGCATACGGAATTGTCGGCGGAACGCCGCAATACCTGATGCAGCTTGATGACAATCTTTCCATTGAGGAAAACATCAAAAATACCCATCTGAATCCTTCTTCTTCTATCTTTGAGGAGCCGAACAACCTTCTGAAGCAGGAGGTGCGTGAGCCGGCGATTTACAATGCGGTTATTACGGCAATAGCCACCGGCTGCTCCAAAATGAATGAAATCTCCAATAAGATTGATGAAGATACAAGCGTATGTGCTACTTATATTAAGAACCTGATCACGCTCGGCATCGTAAAAAAAGAATCGCCCTACGGCGAAAAATCAAGCCGCAAAACGATCTATTCCATCGAGGATAATATGTTCCGCTTTTGGTATCGGTTCGTGCCGGAAAATACTTCGATTATCTCCCGTGGCGCAACAGACCTTGCATACAAGCGTATCTCTCCTGAACTTTCATCTTATATGGGCGGTGTATTTGAAGAAATTTGCAAACAGTATCTATGGAAGCTGCTGCTTGATGGAAAATGTGCTGTGAATTTCAGCGGCATTGGTCGTTGGTGGGGCACAAATCCCAAAACCAAATCCCAAGAGGAAATTGACATTATGGGAACGGACAAAAATTCTGCCCTGTTCGGTGCGTGCAAGTGGACAAATGAAAAGGTTGACCTTGGTGTGCTTGAAACTCTTGTAGCGCGCGGCAACCTATTTAGCTACAAGAAAAAGCACTTTTATCTCTTTGCCAAAACCGGCTTTACCAAAGGATGTATCGATAAGGCAGCAGAGATGGGTCATGTAACGCTTGTTACCTATGAGGATATGTTGAAAGAAAGCAAGGCGTAGTGGAGGAAAACAGAATGATCGGCTCCTTTCAGAGCCCTTTGGGGCATCCGGATTTTTGTCCGCACCCCCGGAAATTCAGGAAGTATCTGCTGTGGGTCAAACAGTCAGATGCGCGAGGATTTCACGGTTCGTCACGTATTGAATACCGGCGCGGCCCGCAATCAAGTCACAGAAGCGCTGAAAGCGGTCCCAGCTGTCATATTTGTCAAATTCAAAGGAATGGCCCCATACGAAAAACAGCTGGTCCCGCTCCTCTTCCGCGGCCAGGAACCGTTCCGCCAGAGCAAACAGACGCACGTCCTTCACATCGCAGTTGGGATGCCATTCGAGAAGCCGCTCCGGCATGGTAAAATGCGGATTGATCCCCACTGTGCGGGCATAGCGGATAGCCGTATCGCGTTTTAGAACCTCAATAACAAATTCATTGTAGGGTTTCTCTCCGCCCGGATAAGCCATGCCTACAATCGGATAGCCGCAAAGCGCCTCCAGGCGCAGCCGGTCCTCCTCCACCTCCCGGATGATCTCTTCTCGGCTTAAGGTCGAAAGATCCGGATGATCCACGGTATGCACCGCTACCTCATGGCCCCGATAAAGCGCCGGCACCATATCCGCGGTGATCTCTGTATGGTCGCAATCAATGCCATCGTGAACGATCCGATGGCGCTGGCCGAAAAATCCAGAATTCAGATTAAACGTGCATTTTAACCCGTATTGGTTCAGAATCTCCGTAAAACGGACATCCTGCACGGTTCCGTCGTCAAAGCTCATGGTAAAAAATTTCATGCTGCCTCCCCCGCCTTCTGTGCTGAACCAATCCTGCGAATCGGGACCAGTATACCATTATAAAACGGTCTGTTCAACTGCAGCTGTTTTCGGTATAATAAGCAGGCAGAAACAGAAACAGGAGTGGCCGCAATGAGCAGATACAACATTTCACTGGACAGCTATAAAATTTTTTGTACCGTGGCGCGCTGCGGCAATATCACAAAGGCCGCGGAGGCCCTCTATCTCACACAGCCCTCTGTCAGCATGGCCATTACAAAGCTGGAGCATAAGCTGAACTGCAGGCTGTTTACCCGCTCTATAAAAGGTGTGGATTTAACGCGGGAGGGCCGCGTCCTGTATTCCTATTTAGAGCAGGCGCTGAACCTCATTGAAATGGGAGAACAGAAATATTACGACATGCAGCACATGAAGGCCGGCGAAATCATTATCGGCGCCAGCGACACCCTGTCCAGCGGTTATCTGCTCCCCTATCTCAAAACATTTTACGAGCGCTATCCGGAAATCGTGCTGAAGGTAACCAACCGCACCACAGCGGAAACCATCGCTCTGCTGAAAAAGGGCGCTATTGATTTCGGCTTTGTCAATCTCCCCATCACGCCGGAGGACAATATTGAAATCATCGAATGCATGGAAATTCACGACTGCCTCGTGGGCGGCCCCCGCTTTGCGCCGCTGGCCGGGCAGGGCCTTACCCTGCCCGCTCTCGCGCAGTACCCTCTGGTTCTGCTGGAAACCGCCAGCAATACGCGCCTGTTTCTCAACGCGTACGCAAAGGAGCATAACGTAAAGCTGAACCCGATTATTGAGCTGGGCAGCAGCGAGCTATTGCTGCAATTTGCCGAAATCAATATCGGGCTCACCTTTGTGGTCAAAGAATTTGCCGCCGCGCGGCTGGACAACCGGCATCTGTTTGAAATCCCCCTCACGCCGCAGATCCCGTCCCGCAGCATTGGGCTGATCAAGCTGCGGAACATCCCCTTTTCCCATGCTGCCACACAGTTTATCGCGCTGCTGGGGGTGTAGGAGAAAGGGCTTAGCCCTCGTTGTCAATTCTAACTGTGTTAATGGGGTAGCATCCCCATGATTGTGAAGAACATGCGGACAGCACCACCATATTCGCAACGGTTTTTTTAGAGATCGTCTCTATCCGCGGCGGCTTCCAATATATAATAGATTTTTTTGATTTACGCATTTCTTTCATACCGTTTTTCCTCTTCTTGTTGCTTTAATTGAACCTCTCGGCCAAACCGTTCCATTCGATAAGCGGCCAAATTGACCGCTGCTTTATCTAATTCACATTCACCCCAATTTTTTCTTAAATAGCCCTCCTTCTTAAAAATGCCGATCTGATACTCAATATTATTGGGGCTGCGGTTCAGCCGGCGTGCTAATTCGGACACCCCAATCTTTGGGTTATAATAAAGCAGCTTAAGAATTTCGCAGCGCAGCGGATCTCCAAAAGGCATTAAAGTATGATACCAATCATTAGCGCTTTCTATTTTCTTACTCGTAAATTTATCATAAATATAGCCTATGCAAATAGAGCAAACCCGGCTATTCTGTATATAAGTCATAGTATAGATATTAAATACACTGGATGAGATAATATACCGCTCTATCGAAGAAAACCCTTTACTTTTCCACCTCTTATTATCCAGCAGTTTTTTTGCGTCATCTCCGATTCTTTCCCGCACGTCCTGCTCTATCAAACCCCGGTATGGTTTTAAATAATGATCAAATTCAATCATCATGCGCTTATGGACCTCTTTTAAAAGCACCGTCAGCTCCTCCGCAATATGCTCCCGATGTCTATAAAGATCTATGATCGCTTCCTTGGCGTCCTGACTTAGGTGCAGACCATATACATACTTCTGCATCAATACCTCGTTTTCCAAAAGATGATCATAAAACTGCGGCGTAAAATGGTTATAGTGATCCATGTTATCCAGTATAAAATAAAAAAGATAATACGAAGAATAGCGGTTGATATAATTGATAATATCCCCGATCTGAATCTCCTGTTCGTTAAAAAATGCACTGATCAGATGATTAATATTCAATCGATCCTGCGAAGGAATTTTCATAAAAAAAACACGCAGATGGTTATGGTTGGCATGGATATACTTATATAACCTGCGGTAGCTCTTTTCCACTCTGGGCTCGATCTCGCCCATATTTTTCATTTTATAATATTCGGATATGGAATCAGTAAAGGTTGAATAATATAAAACAGTAGTTAAGTCTCTGATATATCCATGGTCAGGACTGTATACGACTTTCACATTGTCCATAATGGTGATACCTCTTGTTCAATTGTAGTAGTGGGATGAAAGAAAAATAAATGAATACACTTTACCACTTCGTATGGCAGGCACATCCATGAAATGAACAGGCGGAAATCAGGACCAGTTCTTCCAGTTCATCTTGACAAAAGGTTTCAATCTTTGGGGAGGTCCATAAAGACATACCTTTTCACCTCCCGTTCCAATGCTCTTTGCAAATTATGTAACAGGTTTTTTGCCTCACAGGCGTATCTATTTCTGATAGAAAAGTATAACTGGTTTCCTATTTTTTCTACAGTAATAGGTTGTGTTTGAACTAAAATATTTAGATACTCAGAAACAGTAAATCTGGATATACCAAGAATTTCACTTAAGTCTGTTTCCGTGACCTGCCTCTTCAAAAGTATTTGAACAATTTTGATACAGTCCTGTGTCAGTAACCCCCGTTTTATAATTGCATGATATAATTTTGTAAGTTCCTGCGTCAACTGTTTGCTGTACTCTACTCCAAGAATAATTGCAGCATGTGAATGAAGATAATCTTTAAAACTAATCCAAGTAGGTCTTGCCAAACATAACATATAAAGAATTGACTTACGTTTCAGCGAATAACTGTCAATCGGCAACTTTTCCCGTTGATCAATAAAATAAATTCCTTCTGAATGAATGGTCTTGATCAGGCTTTTGCGCGCCGCCTGCAGTTGGTCCTGATTTCTTCGATAAATCGCGGCCAGTCTGCCGTAAAGCTGCCAGACGAATTCATATAATTTCCGAATCGTGCGCCGGGGATTGGCAACCGCGCTGTAGATTCCGTATTTTACGCTGCCGGGCAGATCGGATTCCTGCAAAATTCCATACAAAACACCGTTGGAGAGATCGGTTACCCGGGACATCTCTTCCTCGCTGCGCTTGGGTTTCAGAATCGTAAAAAAGTGTTTGAGTAATTCGCCGGTAAAATAATCGCTGTCCAATGTCTCGAGCTTCTGCAGCAGCTCGTCAATGTCTCTGCTGCTGATTATGACATTGCCTATCAAGACCTGTAAAAATCGAACCTTCTCTTGATTGATATAAAGCAGTGGCGCCAAATCGTCTGCGTAATCCAGAAATAATCCCGTGAATTGCCGGAATAAAAAGGGATTTACGTTTCGGTGTTGTATTTCGTTTCCAGTGTCATCTTTTCCTTTGCCGATGGTATAATGTGTTTCGGATACTACCTCAAGCAAGTCATACATCATACTTACTTTGTCACTTGCTATGTACTGCTCAATCATTTTATCTTGACTCCTTATGCTGCTGATTTTGACCTTTTACATTTTTGCTTTTGTAGTTTCCGCATTTCATTCTTGTGTTTTTTGTCTTTTCTTCTAAAGCAGCAAAAATTCCTCTATGGTTTCTGCCGGCTTGTCTCCTCCGGAGGACTGGAGGCATCCTATCAGATGTACCAATCCTTGTCAATTCGATTTTTTGCAGTTTTACTTTTTAATTTGAAATTTTTTTCCAATAAGAATTTTGGTAGTCTAAATTTTATTTATTTTATCATGTTTTATTGTATCTACAGCCAGGCATATCTTTTATATTCTATCTAAAAATTTCAAAAAATATCGTGGGTTTTTCCGTATAAAAATCTCATTATAAGGCAAAAATTTTTTTCATATCGCTCTTTTCCTGTAAGGCTTTCTGTGTTGACATTCAAATGAGAAATTCAAAAAATCCTTTATTTTTAGGCATTTTTTTAATAATCATTTTTGTTCTTATTGAATCGTAACTTATGAAATAAATTGTATATTATATGCGATATTTATAAAACTTAACGTTTTCGCCAGTATTCAGAAGCCTTTTTATTCTTTTTTATTCCTTATCATACAGTATCTGGATTATAAATTTTGTTCTTTTTTACATGATTTTTCCAGCTTCTGTAGTCGGCACAGCGTCTGCTTTTCATCTCCGCGGCCGCCGAAAAAAAATCGCGCCGCGGCCTTT
>USLW01000006.1 GCA_900555605.1 uncultured Clostridium sp.
CGCCATGCTGCTGCGTTATTCGATCGGCTGTGAAGCTGGAGCCGCGGCGATTGAGGCTGCTGTGGAACATATCCTTGAACAGGGCTATAGAACTGCTGATATTTATACGGGAGAACCGGGGACGCGTTTGCTCGGAACCAATGAGATAGGGGAGTGGATCGCTGGTGAAATATAAAACAAAAAATATTTTCGTTATCATAGCTTGTGCGGCGGCTGTACTGTTAGCCGTAGGGATGATCCTATATGGTGCCAGTCTGCATGAAAATGAAAAAAGTGCAGTGGTTTTAGGAACGCCTTCTCATACAACAATTACACTAACCGATGGAACCGCGACGCCGGCGCCTACGCCTACGCCGATTACTTATACGGAGATGACGCTGCTGAGCATCGGCGATTTAATGTATCATATGCCGCAGGTCAATGCCGCCAGAATACCGGGCACTGAGCAATATGATTTTACTGATAATTTCAGATATATTAAGGAGATTGTATCTGCCGCGGATTATGCTGTAGCGAATTTTGAAACGACGCTTTCCGAAAAGGAATATTCCGGATTTCCGAATTTCCGGTCACCGTATGCAGTTTTGGACAGCATACAGGATGCGGGATTTGATATGCTGCTGTTTGCCAATAATCATTGCTACGATACAGGGTTGGACGGTATTTTGCGTACTTTAGGAAAATTTGAGGAATACGGCTTTGACTATATTGGCGCGCGAAAGGATCCGGAAGAGAACTTTTATCTTTTAAAAGAAATTAACGGCATTCGGATAGGCTTTCTGAATTATACAAATGATATCGCATACGGCTCCGGGAGATTAGACAGTATTAACGGAATTCATATCCGGTCCGGCGATCTTCCGTATATGGATCTATATAACGATGGGTTATTGGATGCGTTTTACGCGGAGGCGGAAAAAAGAATTACGGCTCTGCGAACAGAAGGCGCAGAGATGATTGTATTTTACATCCATTGGGGAGAAGAATACCAGCTTACCCCGAATTCCAGGCAAACGGCTGTTGCCCAAAAGCTGTGCGATCTCGGGGTAGACGTGATCATTGGGTCTCATCCCCATGTGATTCAACCTATGGAACTGCTGACTTCTTCCGCCGATCCGGAGCATCAGACAATCTGTTTTTATTCTATGGGAAATTTTATCTCAAACCAGAACCGGCTGACGCTGACGTCAACTGAAAATAAAGAATGGACGGAAAATGGTTTGATGGTAGAGCTTACAATCCGGAAATACAGTGATGGCGCTATACTGATTACGAATATTGCATATATTCCGACCTGGGTACATCGGTATTATCCATCGGGGAGCAGCAGCATGAAGTACCAGGTCGTTCCGCTGCCTGCCGCCTGTGCGGCCCCGGAAGACTATGGATTAACGGCTTCTGATTTTGGAGTCTCTCATGCGCAGGCTGCCTTTCAAATGACAGATCATGTGTTTTGTGACATTGTGGAGGTCTTCAATCAATCTGTTGTGCTGCCGTATGAAGACGATGCAGTCATCGCTTTGCCAAAAGCCAGCTGAGGTTCAGCGCATTTTTTGTATTATATTTATTTAATAAAACGACACTGAGCACCGCGTCAATAGTAAAGAAGATCATGACAAACAGAATCACGCCGTTGGGGATGCGGGCACTGTATTTTGAAATAAACGGATGGATTACGTATACCAGGGCAAGCGACAGGAGCCCCCAGAAAAATGAGAATAAAAGGCAGACTCTGCCGTTGACATTCAGCGGCAGATGGCTGTAATCCCAGAAGCTTGTACCGAGTACGTTTTTGTATACATAATCCGTAACATATTCTACAAGTGTCGCCGCTGCCATACCGATCAAAAAGGTCAGGGGCTTATTTTGTTTAAACGGTTCTGTACTGAGCAGAATCGCAATGGCGCCTAACCCGTAGACCGGGCACAGCAGGTTAAAGAGAAAGCATTTTCTCGACTGTAATTGACCGACCGTTATAAGCGCGAACAGGGTTTCTAAAATAAATCCGAAAAAACTGTATATGATGAAATATGAGAAATACGTAAGCAAAGAACAAAGCCTCCCGGTCATAAGTAAGTCCTTGGGTGTTTTTGCTATAGTTTTTCTCAACTTTCCGATTAATATACCAGTATTTCGGCACTGCCGCGAAAAATGCCGAAATATTTAATTATGCGTTTTCAGATATTGCACAATGGCTTTTGCCGCGGTTGCGCCTTGTCCAACTGCAACTGCAACCTGCTTATAGGGGGAAATACAGTCCCCGGCAGCAAAAATTCCATCGATATTTGTCATCATATTCTCATCGACTTGTATCAGTCGCTGCTTTTGTATCACGCCCAGCTTCAGTGCAAAATCGATAGCGGAAGGCCTGTCTTCTGCGATAAAAAGACCGGAAAGGGGCGCCAGCGTGCCGTCGGTAAACTGTACTGCATTAAAATGATCGCTGCCCAGCAGCGCCTTGATTGGCTTGCAATTCACTTGCATTTTTTGCAGTACAGATTGATTTCGGGCAGAGACCTCCGGCGCTGTGCCATTTGTAAAAAGCGTGATGTCATTTGTGAAATGCGTGAGTTCCAGGGCCTCGTGGACCGCATAATCTTTGTTCCCTAAAACGCCGACCTTTTTACCTTTATAAAAAAAGCCGTCGCAGGTGACGCAGTAACTGATGCCATTTCCCTCCCATTCTGAAAGACCGGGAAGCTTCAGCTTTGGAAGCGGCATGCCGCAGGCGATTAAAATGCATTTTCCAATATAGCGCATATGTCCGGTTACAACTTCAAAATACAGACCTTCCGCTTCACTCCCGTCTCCGTAACGAATACTTAGCACTTCTTCCTGACGAATCTCCACGCCAAGCCGTGCGGCTTGATTTTCACCGTGCCGCAGCAGTACAGCACCGCTGATCGTATCCTGAAATCCAAAATAATTATCGATTTTATCAGCCTTTTCCAGATTGCTTTTCAAACCGAGCACCAGCACGGATAGATTTGCTCTTGAAAGGTGAATCGCACATTGCAGCCCTGCCGGGCCCTTTCCGATGATAATCGCGTCATACATAGATTTTTTCTCCTTTTCCGGATTATGGGCACATTCTGCCGAAAGTGCTCATATCATATTATATACCATATTATATTAGGAGGAACGCGTATGGCAAATTTATTTGAAAGGATTGATAACAGAATTATGGCCGCAAAGATCGAACAAGGAATGGATATGCTGAAAAATAAGTCCACTGAAGAGCTTGCGCAGAAAATCGCAAAAATGGACCGCAACGAGGTTTTGAAAAAATTAGATGAAATTGATGCCAAAAAAGTGAAAGAAATGAATTTGGATATTGAAAAGATTAAAAGCAAAATCACCCCGCAGGATCTTGAAAAAATTAAACAGCTTGCCGGTAAGGATGCGGATAAAATTATGGGGAAAATAAACGAACTGCTGTATAATAATAAAGGAAAATAAGGAGACGATACGGCGATGGACGGCGAATTGGAAGATAAAATCAAACAAATCGGGTCTTTGTTTGGAATTGAAGAGATTCCTGATAATATCGGTGATATCATCGGCGCCGTAGCGAGTTCAATGGGCGAAAATAATTCGGAAGGTCAGGGGGATGTCGATCATCAGGAAAATCATGAGGCACAGCCGGACAGTACGGAAGATTCCGTTCCTGCTTCAGTCTCCAAAAAATTCCAGAATCCGTCGGCCGCCAAGCCGTTAGACGCCGTACATGATGATGGCGATATTGATTTTGCAAATCTGCTGCAGATGGTATCAAAATTCAAGCAGACCCGTGATTCGTGCAAGAATGACGATAATATAAGACTTTTACGAGCATTAGAGCCATTTTTGAGCGAAAAGAAAAAAGGAAAAATCAGCCGCTGTGTCAAAATTATGACCGTGGCAAAATTTGCCAAATCTCAAGATTTGAAATTAAGCAATTTTTTATAAGCGAGGATTATCCATATGGCACGTGGGAGGCGCGGCAATTATTATAACAATTATAACTTCAGGCCACGGATGCAAGCTGTAAACGAATCTTCTGCACCCAAAAATGAGCCTGAAGTAATACTTGTAGCGCCTCCTGCGGACCGCAGCAGCATACCGCCGCAGTCCGGACCGGGACCGCAACAGCAAAACCGCCGGCAATCCAATCATCCGAATCCGATGGATCCGGCACATACTATGAATTACGGTGCAAACCGCGGATCCGATAAACAAAATTATTGCAGCAAGCCAAAACTGCGTTTAAAACCAATTCAGCCGATCAATCATCATCATAAAAGTCAAGCCGAACCCGGCCGAGACAAAAATCAACAGGAAAAAAAAACAGGTCTGAATATTATTGACACCGTGCTTCAAAAGCTAAAAAAAATTCTGTCCGGTGTTTTGGGAAAAGATGTTGAACTGGATGATATTATTTTAATCGGAATTATTTTGCTTTTTTTATTTGAAAGGCACAAAAGTAAAAATGATCCGGAATGCAGCGGTAAGGATGACAAGGATGACAAAGATGACAAAGATATGATGATATTCGCATTGGCATATTTGCTGATGTCATAAGCCGCATAATATCCTTTTCCCCCTTCTCTAATAATACAAAATTTTTATTTTGTTCAATTAGAGAGATGGGATAAAATCCATGGCCGCCTCGCCCCTTTTTGGTATTTCGGCAGCGTTTATTTCGTTCTCTAAAAAATAAAACTCCGTGCCCGGTGTAAACTTGTACAGCTGCATGGGCACGGAGTTTTGTTGAAGCGTCTATGTTAATCAATTATTTAATTGCATCGACAAATTTCAAGACACAAAGTACAATGCCGATCAGACCATAAAGCTCTATGACAGCACCAAGTAATTTAAAAATAAGTCCGATAATCGGAATCCCTGCAAGAACGCCGATTAATATACCAACGACAGCACAAATCACAATAAAAATGATAAGCTGTACTACAAAAGAAGTAACATCCTTTGCCCGAATCTTGAACGGAGTGGGCCAAAATTTTTTCAAAAAATCCATCTGTAATACCTCCCTGTTTTTATTTTATCAAATCCAATATAATAAAAATGATTCTGGATTTTTATATGACAGCTGTCCTCCAAAAATTACAAATCTTTTAATAACGCCAAAAACTCCGACTTAAACGGAGTTTTTGGCAAACTATTATTTGGCGTACCTGAAGGGATTCGAACCCCCGACCGACGGCTTAGAAGGCCGTTGCTCTATCCGACTGAGCTACAGGCACATAATTGGAGCGGGTGAAGGGAATCGAACCCTCACAATCAGCTTGGAAGGCTGATGTTCTGCCATTGAACTACACCCGCGTAAAAAACAAATATTTAATTATTACAACTTTATAGTGTCAACAAAAGTTGACTTGAATAGTATACATAGGAAAAGACAACTTGTCAAGCATTTTTGTAAAAATTTTCTCTTTTCCTGCCACCTATTTTTTGCATACGCAGAGAGTACGGAAAAAAACTTTTATTGACTTTTATATAGCACTTTTTTATAATAATTTATATTTTGTATTTATGAATCTTAAAATAATAAAAGAAAGGATATTTTAACATGGAACAGACAGAAGAAAAAACAACAACAGAAATCATACAGGAGCCACTGCCCGCCGATGGATCTGAGGTTTCTGCAGTATTTCCAAACGCCGTACCTATGGTACCACCGGCAGCTGTTATGCCTGAACATCCGGAGCATGTATTGGCGGGGGTCATCGGTGCCTTTCTCTTTTCCCTGCTCGGCGGCGGTTTATATTTTTTGATCTACCAGCTTGGCTTTTTAGCCGGAATTTGCGGATTGGCGATTATTGCGCTTTCTGTTCTGGGGTATCAGATTTTTTCCGGAAGGAAGAATTCTATGAAGGGCGTTATAACAGCGATCATTATGATGATCATTGTTATATTTCTTGCTGAGTATTTATGTGTGTCCTATGAAATTTATAGTGTTTTCCAAGAAGAGGGATATGTCGTTTCCTTTTTCAGCATAGTCCGTACCATGCCTGAATTTTTAACGGACCCCGATCTGCTCCGCGCAGTTGTTTTTGATCTTGTTCTTGCATATTTGCTGTCTGCGGTTGCGGCTTTTACTTATATCCGTAATGCCTTAAAAACAAGCCGGGCCATTAAGAAGACAAAGGAAGCGGCTTCGTCTGCGGCCGTTGATCCGTGGGAGATAAAGTAAAAAGAAAAAAACTGGCATTTCTGCAGTTGGGAACCGGCTGACGGGAACTCCCCTATCCCCTATCAAAATGATAATGATCTTATCTGGGAGAATTTGAAATGGGGCTGTAGAAAAAGTCGAACAAAAGAAAAAAACTTATATAATAAATCCCGGTAAAATCACGATTTGCCATGACTTTGCCGGGAAGATTTTTGAAAAAAGGAGACTTTTTTTACAGCCCCTGATGCCGCCAGAGAAAGGCGGCGCATACGGCTATAATCTCCGAGGGTGAAGCCACATAACATACTGAATACGCTTTGAAAATGAAACGATGACGAATAGCCCTCCTTTGCCGCTGCTTCATAGTCTATTTCTTCAGTCAGATGCGCCTCCGTATAATCAATTGCTTTTTGTATTCCCGCGATCCAATCCAACTCCGCTTCCTCCTGCGCTGCACTTGCATTTTACTAAAAGGCAGAATCCCACTCCCGACTTTGCCTGCTGCGTGATGTCAGCCGATAGAATGTTTCCGGCCTTGTCTTAATAGCTAATAAACCTTGTCATTTCGTATGATAGCTTTTCAATTCAATCAACTGGAATAACCGAGTTCTTCGTTGAGGTCCTGATCCGGTACGCCTTCCAAAAGTACGGACATCATGTCACGCATAACAGCGTTGACATCGAATCCGCTTTTGATGCTGATATCATTATTTTTCAGATAGTCACACCTCAGTTCCTTCATTGCTGTTTTTGTGGGCTTTTTTCTTTCATCGTCGTCTTCTGTATAGAAAAATAAATCGCTTTTTTGGACAGTTCCTTACAGGACACAGATTTCCGTGTCTGCAGGCTAAACAACATTTGGTTTTTATGTCGTTTGGATAATTTCCAAAATTAAAAGAAAATAAACTTTGGCGATTAGTTTGCTAACCAACCTGCAATATCTACAATCTTTACACCCTCATATTGATACTCGTCGTGGCGAGTTCTCGCAATCAGCATTTTGGGGTAGGCATCTTTAATTTGCAAAAGGGGCGTTACTTCATTTTTCGTTCCCAGCTTTGCATAGCGGAAGGTATGGTCGCTCAAATAATACTTGTCATTGCTGGATAGGTATTTTTTGCCCTTGATGTCGTATCTGCGGATTCTGTAAAAGGCAAAGGCATTACACAGATATTGCATATAGGCACCGATGGTCATGTGGTGAACCTTTTCTTTTACACTACCCAAAGCATTTGTGATGTTACGGGCAGAGGATAGATTAGAGATGTTATCCATAAGAAAATCAACCACTCTGTCCATAAGCTGCATATTGCGGATTTTGTACTTCTTGCGAATGTCACGGACAATTAGCGTATTAAATACATCAGCAATATAGTCATACCTTGCTTCTTGGTCTTTGCAGAGGTAGGAACCCGCCATACCGCCTTCAAGCAAGTATTTATCGAAAGCGGCATACTTATCGGGATAGCCGAAATACTGCACATACTCGGCAAAGGAGAAAGGGTATACCTTTACTTCAAAGGTTCTGCCGGTAAAGAAAGTTGCCCAATCCGAACTTAAAAGGAAAGCATTAGAACCGGTGATATAAATATCAAACTTTTCGGAAGCATACAGGCCATTGATTGCCTTTCCAAAATCCGCACACATCTGCACTTCATCTATGAAAACAAAGTTTTCCTTACCTGCAATATATTTTGAATTGATATAATCGTACAAAGAACGATATTCCAAAAGTTCTTCAAACTCAGGCAGGCTGAAATTGATATGGACAATATTATAGTCAGGAATATTCTGTTCCACATACGCCTTAAAGGCCTCCAATAGCTTGGATTTACCACTACGGCGAACGCCGGTAATAACCTTAATGTCGGGAGTCCGATTACACTTATTAACTTGTCTAATATTGATTACGATTTATCAGTTTCATAGTAAATCACCTCACGTTTATATTATGCACCTTTTATTTTCCAAAATTAATAATTTTTCGAAAGTAGAAAATAGAATTTAAAAATCAACTGCAAAATTGGAGAATTAACGATGCTGTTTATGCTTTACATTGCAACAATTTCGTTGCCCTCATTAAAATTCTTTTTCCCTTGAAATTTCCCTTATCAGCCCATTTGCTTTCAAGATTCTTCATATTTTCCCTATAACAGACGATAAAGGCTTGTTCGAAGAAAACCAAATAGTAGTATCAATGGTTTTACGCTATTTCACAGTAGCTTTATATGCATTATTAAAACACTATCAATCAGCCGTTACAAAAAAGAGATTTTCGGCTATTCGGCTGGTAGAGTTGAACTCTCACTGAACCTTCTGGGGATTTCCTGTCCATCATATTACTATGGCAAAAAATAAATATAGGATCTTTGTTCTGTGAAGCACAAAACGACTGATTGATAGTAATGAGGGTTACATAGTCATCTTCTGGGAATAATCCTGTGCGATGTTTTCTTCCACATCATCCTCGGTGGAATCAGTCTGTACCGGAGCCTGCATCATGGAGAGTTGTTGCAAGTTCTGAATGCGCCTGTTCACCGTTTCTGCGATAGCCTTAATCCGGCCATCGTCCATATATTCCTTTGCACCCTCCGCAGACAGCGTCTTTATGATCAGATTATCCACATCGGCAAGTCTGTCGAAGTCAATCCAGTTAAAATCGGTTACCAGCTTAAGCTGCTCAGCATGATGTTTCTTGAAGGGCTTGCATTCCACATCACGCTCCGCACGGATTTGCCCGGCCACCTTATCGTAACCGAGGGAGGAGCCGCTGTCGTAAATCGGGGCGAAGCCGAGCCATTCCAAGGTTTCCGCATTCCGAAGCAGACCGAAGTTGTTCAGATGTCTGTCTTCGTTGGCGATGAGATAATCCAGCACGATCATGCGGTCGAGGAAAGGCACAACACCTTTTACGCCGAGCGCCTCGCAGCAGTTTATAAAATGCTGATATACCGAGGTGCTGTTGTCCTTTTTCTGCGTCTGTATGATGCGCCATGCGGGGACAAGTTCGGTGTTTTCTGAGACAAAATCCTCACACACGCTGTAAGGCGCGCCTTTGTTCCATGTGACCGTGTACGGTACATGGGGGATCTCAAGCCGTTCCATGATGCCTGTCGCAATCACTTCATTAAAAGGCTGCTGGCGGAATGGGTTGGAACCGCCTTTTACAAGGCAGCGTCTGCCGTCAATGATCTTCCACCTTTTCTTCAGATTGCCGTCCGAGGTATTATCGGGAGAACTGAAATCCAGCGCATTCGGTTTCTTATTCGTTCCGAACAGCACATCGCCGATATCGTCTGAGAAGTCGTTATCGAAAAAGTTTATCTGATCCCATGTGAGACCGGAGCCTTCGGGACGAATCCAATACTGATCGGAGAGGCTGAGTCCATAACAGCGGACAAGAAGCATTTTGGTGCTGGAGATATCCAGCGTTTCCAGCGCCTCGCGGATACCAGAACGGCTGGCAGGGATAGAGCGATCTGTCCACCACTCGTTGAGCGCCGCACGATCCGCAACACTTTTGCGCACAGATACGCCTACCGGCAGATGCTCCGGCGCATACACCGTATTGATTTTCTGTATAAAGCCGGTAGCATCATCCAGCTCGATTTCGGCGACCGCCGTTCGTTTATGCATGAAGGTACAGTTCAATTTTCCCACCTCGTTTCGTATTTTCGTTCCTATTTTCGGCGTCAGGCGCAGGGCGCGGAGCTGTTCCTGCAATTCCTTGCGCAGCGCAATCTGCTCGGAAAGCGTTTCAATTTCATCATCCTTCAGATACTTGCTCTGCTTTTGGCCTTTTTCAGACCACTGATGATAAAAATACAGCTTTCCGTTAATGGACTTCTTTGAGATATATCCCTTCGGCAGTTCATTGATCCTTGCTGTTAGTTCTGTTATCTGCTTCAAAATCTCGTTATCCTGCATCCATACCGCCTCCGTTCATTGGTATTATTATACCCCGTTTTAACCCCTTTTGTCAATTCGGTATGGCGCAGATAAAAAGTGTTACAATCTTATAAACCGAACTTATACAAAAGAGACAAACCTGCGCTAAACAAGTTTGTCTCTTTTTGGTGGAGCATATGGGATTCGAACCCACGACCCCCACACTGCCAGTGTGATGCGCTCCCAACTGCGCTAATGCCCCATATTTTGCTGCGGGCATTATTATAGCATATCGCTTTGAAAAATGCGAGAAAAATTTTCAGCTATTTCCCGGGCAATTATGCGGCGGCGTTTTTTGTGCTATACTGGTATTCCTTCTTTATTAAGCGGCTGTCTTTCGGAATGCATTTGCGAATTGACGGTGATATTGCCGGCAGAATATCGCTGCAGGCATTTTTGATACCCTTTGCAGGAGAAATGAGGTAAAAATGGATAATTGTGAAAATATATGGGGAACCCACGCGATGGTTACGGATACCAAAAACCCGTTTCTATTTGCGGGTGATGCGGCGAAGACCCGATATCTGCACAGCTTGTGCAGGGTACATGAGAAAAATGCCGTTCCCATATATGCCGTCTGCTGTATCCACGAGGCGGTCCATATTCTGTTCGGAGAAGCAGGGGAAGCCGAACTGCGTTTGTTTTTAAGGAAAATCAATGCCGGATTTGCGCGGTACTGCAAATTTTGCGACAATCCGGTCCGTTCCGGAAAAACCGTGCTCCGTCCGCTGCCTGCGCCTGCGGATGTCAGATTGGCGTTCCGAAGATTAGCACAGCTGCCGGGCGCACAGCGCTGCACATATAAATGGAGCAGTTTTGGGTATTATATCGGAATTCCCTGGGAATACAGCGCTGTATTGGATACAGACCGGGTTTTTGCGCTGTTCGGAGGTACGGCAGAGGAGATTGAGCGTTTCTGCAACCCCAATATCATAATTCCGCAAGGCCTTCAGGAAAATTTCAGCCCTGAGGCGGTGGAGGCGCTTTGCCAATGGATTGCACAGTTTTACGGAATCCGGACGTGCGACTATCCATTTAAGGAGGATACGATTGATCACCTGCTGATGGATATGGATCGAGTCTCTTTGATGAAGTTTATGTTTTTCCTGCGCAGTAAATGCGCGCTGACATATCAGGCGATTGCTTCGCTCTGCCGCTTCAGCTACGGCACGGTCCATCGCTGCATCAAAGCGCAGGAACAAAAGAAAAGAATATAGGTTTTTCCGTATTGTCCGCGAAACCTTTTCGTAGCGTGCATAAATGCCGTGCGAGGTGGTAATACTTGCCTTGTAAGCAGACTTCCCGGGAAAAAGATCAGCGGCAGCCGCCAGCGCGGCCGCGGTCTTCTGCAATTGTAAAATGCAGATGGAGGTTTGACGGGCATGTACATGAAAAAGGCGATTAAAAGAGGACTTTTTATACTCATTGCAGCTGCGCTGCTCCTGACGGCGGCCGGCGCGATTTATTCACATTATATATTTAAAGGAATTTCCGAGAATATTGTGCGGCTGCACGTAATTGCCAACAGCGACAGTGCAGAGGACCAGGCGCTGAAGCTCAAGGTGCGCGACCGTATTTTAGAGGCAGCAGGCGATTTATTTGATCACTGTGAAAACGCACAGGAATCTTTAGCTTTGATTAAAGAAAATACCGCTTTGCTGGAGGAGGCCGCAAGGGCTTGCCTGGCAGAGGAGAACAGCAGCTATGCGGTTGCCGTCAAGACCGGTACCTATTATTTTCCTACAAGACACTACGGTTCTGTCTCCCTGCCTGCCGGCGAATATCAGGCAGTTCGGGTAGAAATCGGGGAAGCCGCCGGTCAGAATTGGTGGTGCGTCTTGTTCCCGCCGCTGTGTTTTGTAAATGCCAGCGTCCCGGAGCTGCCTGCAGGCGCGGACGCAAAGCCGGATGAAAATCGGATCTCTGAAGAAAATACAGACATGTTAAATAACCACAGGCTCCAGGGGATCCTGCCGGAGGCCTCCTTTGATGTGATCAATCATCAAAAGGATCAGACGGTATCTGAAAAAGAAGACGGCGCGCAGACAGAGGCCAGCAGTTCCGGACAGAAGGCGCAAGATGGCGGAGGCGTAAAGGTCCGGTTCAAGATTGTGGACTTCTTTCAGCAAGCAAAGCACACCCTGATGCAGGCATGGGATAAAATATTTTAAAACATTTTCGCGTTGTTCCGATATGTACAAGCGGTTTCCGGGATGGTAAAATAGATTCCGTAATATTTTACCGTTACGGGGATCGCTGTACTTTTATATCGTTTCTTACATCCTTTCATACAATGTATTTCTGCTGCTCGGGCAGTATCCTGTGTACAGCGGCCGGAATGCGAACATAAGACGGTGCGGCGGCACGGCGGGGAAATGGAGTTCATATGGGAGTCACGCTTTATTTGAAGAAAGCCGCAGGTATCGTATGGTCCCGCAGACTATTTCTGAGCATTGCCGCTTTGGCGGTTATGATCCTTGTTTTTGTTTGCTGCCTGGTATTCGGCGGTCCGCGGTATGAGACGGAGGGTATGCTTTATTTGGTGCCCGAAAATCAGCCGGCGGCTGAAGAACCGCCGCGAAGTGCGGACACAGAGGAAGGGGGAGGGGGGGACGCTGCCTGGACGGCCTCTTCCAATATCGCGCATTTGACCTGGCTGACCCAAATTTATTGCGGAACGCTTTCCTCGGATGCCATGAGGTCCGCCGTATCCGCAGCGCTGCACAATACCAATCATATCTCCATCACACCGGAAGTCCTTGGGGAAAGCCTGCGGCTGCGGTGCGAGGGAAACGTCGTATATTTTTCTGCAGTATCGGATAAACAGGCTTCAGCAGATCAGATTTGTACGGCGCTCCTGCGCTGCGCGCCGAGCCTGACCGATCCGCTGGGGGTACTCGGTTCGGTGCGGGCTGAGGGAGAGGTGCTTGCAAGACGACAGCTGCCTGCTGTGAATGCCATTTCCTGTACCTTAATCAGCGGGCTCTGCGCTTTGGCGGCAGCTGCTTTGCTGGCACTTTTTTGGGAGGCTTGCAGAGGGGTTGTCCGAGACGGCATCCGTGCGGCGCGTAAGCTGAAGCTTCCTCTGCTGGGGATCCTTCCGCATGAAACGGCCGTACAGGGAGAGGAGGCTTCGGACCAGCTGCTGTCTGCGTTTTCATCCCCCATGCTTCGAAAGGCTTATGAGGAACTGCGGACGAACTTGTTTTACGGCATGGCTAAGGCGAACGGGAACATGATTCTTGTATCCTCGGGAGATGATTCTGAAGCGGACGGCTCTCTGCTGCAAAGCACGGCGGCAGAATCTTGCGTATCTGTTCGGGCAGACGACGGCCCGTGTGCTGTTGATCGACGGAGATCTGCGCAATCCGGTGCTTCACAGCTTTTGGAATCTCGGCAATACCCACGGCTTGTCCCGATTCCTGACCGGAGCCGAATCCCTGGCCGCGGCCCTGAAACGCGATGTGCTTCCATGCGTAGATTTTATTGCTTCGGGTCTGCCGCCGGAGAACCCCTCGGAGCTGTTAGGCAGTAAAAATATGCAGCTGTTTCTGGATAAAATCCAAGATTACTATGACTATATCATTATAAATGCGCCCTCTGTCCACGCCTGTACGGATGCGGCCGTCCTATCGGGCCTTGCGGCAGGAACTGTGCTGATTGTCCGGGCAGACGCTACAAAAACGGAAGCGCTCCGCCGCGCCGCGGAAAAGCTGCGCTGTACGGAGGCGCATTTATTAGGCTTTGCTGTTATTGATTGATCGAACCGTGCTGCTGTACCGGAATGCGGCGGAGATGCATATTCTGTCAATGTAAGGACACAATAAATGTTGTAATCCCATCAATTACATCATCAAAATACGGGAGATGAGCATATGGCGACATTTATCTGCGGACTTTTTATCGGCGTATTTATCGGCGTTGTATTTCTTGCGCTGCTGCAGGCCGGCAGGACGAGGGACGATGAATGGGAAGAAGAGTAGAACACATAAAAATAACAGGGGACTTTTCAAGCATGAAAGCCCCTATTATTTTCTATTTCAGCCGCAGTCAGATCTTCTTTACGCTGAAGGTAACCTGCTCGCCGTTTAGATTCCATTCCTTTTCAAATCCCTCCGCGGTATCAAATGAGAGTTCCTCAGCCAGAACCTCGGACTTGATTTCCGCGCTGTTTTGCTCCATGATTCTGCGGATTTTTTCGTTGCCGGCGGCATAGACACGAATATGGTCCATGACTTCAAAACCGGCATCCTTGCGCATGGTCTGGATTTTGCTGATAATTTCTCTTACATAGCCCTCTTCGATCAAAGCCTGCGACAGCTTTGTATCGATTACCACTGTGATGCCGTTATCCGCACAGGATTCGTAGCCCTCTGCCTGTGCGGACTCAATGAGCAGATCCTCCCTGGTCAGCAATGCATCGCTTCCGTCCACGGTGATCCGCAGCGTTCCGGAGGCGTTCAGTTCATCCATTGCCTTGTTTCCGTCAAGGGCACTGAGAATGGTGCGCACCGTATTGAGCTGCTTACCGAATTTGGGCCCTAATGTTTTCAGCTGCGGTTTAAACGTGTAGGTCGTGAAGGCGCGTACATCATCCGTAAATAGAACCTCTTTTACATTCAGCTCTTCTGCGATGATCTGCGTATAGAACGGCGGCAGGGTAAAATCCGCCTTTACAAACATTTTTCCCAAGGGCTGCCGATTTTTGATATTTGCCGTGTTCCTGCAGGCGCGGCCTAATACGACGATCTTTAGGACATCCTCCATCCTTTCCTCCAGGGCGGTGTCGATCAGGGAGGCATCCGCCTTGGGATAATCGCACAGGTGAATGCTTTCCGGTGCAGCGCTGTCCGTGCGTACCACAATGTTCCGGTAGATATCCTCTGTCATAAAGGGAATCATAGGAGCCGCCAGCTTGCAGAAGGTGACCAGCGTGGTGTAAAGCGTCATATACGCGTTGATTTTATCCTGCGGCATACCCTTTACCCAGAAGCGCTCTCTGCTTCTACGGACATACCAGTTGCTCAGCTCATCTACAAAATCCTGCAGCGCCCGGGCCGTTTCCGTAATGCGGTACTGCGACAGATTTTCGTCCGTGGTTTTGATCAGCGTATTGAGGCGCGATAGCATCCACTGATCCATCACCGGCAGCTTCTTATAATCCAAACTGTATTTTGTAGGATCGAACCGGTCGATATTGGCGTAAAGCACGTAAAATGCATACGTATTCCAAAGCGTGCCTAAGAATTTGCGCTGTCCCTCCGTAACCGCGGCGTCATAGAAGCGGTTCGGCAGCCAAGGCGCACTGTTGGAATAAAAATACCAGCGGATTGCATCCGCGCCGTATTTTTGCAGCGCATCAAAGGGGTCCACGGCATTGCCCTTGGATTTAGACATCTTCTGCCCGTTTTCGTCCTGTACCAAGCCCAATACCAGAACGTTTTTATACGGCGCTTCATCAAAGATCAAAGTGGAAATCGCCAGAAGAGAATAAAACCACCCTCTGGTCTGGTCCACGGCCTCACTGATAAAGTCCGCAGGAAAATGCTTTTCAAAAATTTCCTTGTTTTCAAAAGGATAGTGCCATTGCGCAAAAGGCATGGCGCCCGAGTCGAACCAGCAGTCGATCACCTCTTTGACCCGCGTCATTTCACCGCCGCATTCCGGGCAGCGGATTGTAACGCTGTCGATATACGGCTTGTGCAGCTCGATGTGATCCGGGCAATTATGGGACATGGCTTTCAGCTCGGCGATGGAACCCACCGCATGCCGATGGCCGCAGCCGCACTGCCAGATATTCAGCGGCGTCCCCCAGTAGCGGTCACGGCTGATGCCCCAGTCCTGCACATTGTTCAGCCAGTCTCCGAACCGTCCCTTTCCAATACTTTCCGGAATCCAGTTTACCTTTGCATTATTTTTCAGCAGCTGTTCCTTTACCGCGGTCATTCGGATGAACCAAGAATCCCGGGCATAATAAATCAGCGGGGTATCGCAGCGCCAGCAGTGCGGATAGGCATGTTCAAAGGGAATCACTTTAAAAAGCAGATTCCGGGCAGTTAAATCTTTTAGGATCAGCCGGTCCGCATCCTTGCAGAACGTGCCTGCCCAAGGGGTTTCCGAGCTCATTTCACCTTTGCCGTTTACCAGCTGGAGAAAAGGCAGATCGTATTTTCTCCCGACCTGTGCGTCATCTTCCCCGAATGCAGGGGCGATGTGTACGATTCCGGTACCGTCGCTCAATGTGACATAGCTGTCGCACGTTACGTAATAGGCTCTGCGGTCCAGCTCCTTAAAATGGAACAGCGGCTCATATTCCATATTTTCCAGGTCTCTGCCTGCGTATTCTCCGATCTTTTGATATGCTTCCTTTATCACGGCGGGGACCAGGGCTTCGGCTAAAATATAATTTTCATTGCCGCAGCTGACCTTCACATATTTCGCGTCCGCATTTACACAAAGCGCGACATTGGAGGGCAGCGTCCAGGGCGTGGTGGTCCAGACCAGAAAATAATCGTTTTCCGTATTTTTTACGCGCATTTTTACAATAACGGATTTTTCTTTTACATCTTTATAACCCTGCGCAACCTCATGGCTGGACAGCGGCGTTCCGCAGCGGGGACAATACGGGACGATCTTGAAGCCCTTATACAGCAGGCCCTTTTCCCAGATCTGCTTCAGTGCCCACCACTCGGACTCAATATAATCATTTTCATAAGTGACATACGGATGCTCCATATCTGCCCAAAAGCCTACGGTACCGGAGAAATCCTCCCACATCCCTTTATACTTCCAGACACTTTCCTTACATTCTTTGATAAATGGCTCCAGTCCGTACGCTTCAATCTGATCTTTTCCATCAAGATTCAGCTTTTTTTCAACCTCCAGCTCCACCGGAAGCCCATGGGTATCCCAGCCGGCTTTACGCAGAACCTGATAGCCCTTCATGGTGCGGTAGCGCGGAATCATGTCTTTGATTACGCGCGTCAGCACATGGCCGATATGCGGCTTTCCGTTGGCTGTCGGCGGACCGTCGTAAAATGTATATGTCTCGCCGTGATTTCGGATTTCAATGCTTTTTTTAAATATATCATTGTCTTCCCAGAATTGCTCAATCTTTTTTTCCCGTTCCGTAAAGTTCAGGTTCGTCGATACCTTTTCGTACATGCAAAACCTCGTTTCTCCGCAGATCCCATACTAAGGTCCGGATTCCGGCGCGTCCGGCCCTGCTGCGGATAACCGATTTTACACACATTGTGCCGCCTGAATCTTCCGTAAATAAAAAGTTCGCCCGTTCGGAGCGAAGAAATGCGCAAGCATTTCAAACAAAATGATAATATATTATTTCCGCTATGTCAATGAAAAACTCTTTCAGAGGCATACCTTTTGCGGTATCATCCTGTTTTTTCCGGAAATCGGAATACAACCGGAAATATCCTAAAAAAAATACGGAACGTACCACATTTACGATAGAAATATGCGGTGATAAAATATAAACAATATGAATCATATTTTTTAATCGTTTTTGTACCGGGCAAAAACAACTGCTTGCATAAAGAACAGAGGAGATGATGCAGAGACTGTATACGATACATAAAAAAGGGTCTGCATTTTTACAAAAGGCGCAGAGCCGGAAACGCAGGCCGAAGATGATTTCAGAGATTTTGATGAAAGGATGGGTTACTTATGAAACAATATATCAAAACCGCAGTATTGCTTTTATTGTGCGTATCTTTGGCAGCGGCGCTTTACGGGTGCGGCGGGACAGAGGCGCCAGATGCGAAAGCTACGGCTACATCCGGAAAAACAGAGATCATTACACAAAAGCCGACGCAGAGCGCCTCTGCCGGCACGGACGCTACAGAGGCGCCTGCGGAAACACCGAAGGTAACGGATGTCCCTACTCAAGCGCCTACGGAAAAACCGCCTGTAGCTACGATTGAACCGGGAAAGGAAACTTACGCGGGCGGGATTGCCGATGAGGCAGCCCTCCAGTATGCCTTCCAGATACCGGAGGGAACCTCCCAGCATCGTATGCTCAACGAATCGCTTGCAATCCAATTTTTTGCCACGGTGGCCTTTGACGGACTGGCCATCAGCTGCCCTTCCTACAGCGATGATATCGGTACTTTAGTATTTACATTATATGCATGGCAGGGGACCTATGAGGATACGATCGCGCCCAGCAACAAGCCCGTGGCTGCCGCGGAATTTGAAAACTATGAAGATAATGCGCTGAATCAGATGACGTTTGAAGCGCTGCCAGACGGTGAATACTTATTATATCTGACGACGCCGGATGCGGCGGG
>USLW01000007.1 GCA_900555605.1 uncultured Clostridium sp.
AATCTGTGGATCGCGGATCCTGCGGCGGAGAAGGAGGCTATGGGCAGGCTGGACGGTTTGGGTATGACTGCCGAACTACTGCCCGGTGCAGAAAAAACTCTGACCCTGGCAGTGTATATGCCGACCCAGGTGGGCAACGAGGCGAACCAACTCACTTCCCAAAAGGCGACCGAGGGCAAACCTACGATTTTCATGGGCTTGAGCCTTGTGGCCACCCAGACCCCGCACGAAAGCGATAGCTTTGATGAAAATTATGATAAGAATATTCCGTATCCGGTTATAGGTGGGACTGCGCTTTCTTCGTCCCTGAAAAAGGGCGGAACCGTTATTCTTGGCGACGACGTCGTTTATGATGCCAGCACGAATCCAGACATCGATACAAGCGCTGCAAGAACGATTATTTCGGGCAAAACCTCTACTCTTGACCTTGGCGGAAAAACAATAACGTTCGATTCCGGAACGGGAACGAATAACTTTGCCGCTTTCTATCTTAAAGCTGCGAGAACCAATTTGACGGTAAATGGCGAGGGTACGATTGATGCAACGGCAACCACCGGAGCGTATTGCTTCCATCTTTACGGCAGCGCACTGTCCAAACCTACGCTTACGATCAATGGCGGTACATACATCGGCAATCCGACGGCTGTCAATGTACAATGGGGCACAGCCTATATCAAGGGCGGGTTCTTTAGCTGCAAACCTGCCGGTAATGTAGATGAGGATCAATACCGGTATACGCTTAATTGCGTAGATGCGAATTATAAAAAAGGTGCAGATATTATTGTAACCGGAGGCACATTCGTTAATTTCGATCCTTCCAATAACAAAGCCGAAGGACCGGACACCAACTTTGTCGCCGAGGGCTACAAGGTCGTTGCTGCAACGCAGGAAAACGGTGATATTTGGTACACCGTTGTTCCAGATGTCCCTGGGGTCGATGAAACAGAAGTGGAGGATCCGCTGGGATAAAGGGTTCCACCAAGGAAGCACCATAAAGCAGGTCAAATGCCCCCTCCCTTTGGGAGGGCGGCAATCAAAGGGCATAAGCATGAGTTTATGCCTTTTGATTGCCGTGAGGGACAGACCGAGATGGCAAAGCCGTGTGCGACACACCAAGTGTGAAAGTGTGAGAGTGTGAAAATGTGAAAGGAGAAAAGTTTATGCAGCTTACACAATTGGTAATATTTACTGAAAATGGGGGTGTGCGAAGCCTCTATTAGTCATATTGACGAACGCTGTGAAGGGAAATAACAAACAACTAAGCACACTCTGATTTTGGCGGTGTTTTTCGGAGTGATGTTCATCCCACAAACACCGACAAAAATTACATAGGAGTGTTAAAAATGACAAAAAGCAAAAATACAAAAAGCAAAAATACAAAAAGAGCTTTGCTTGCCAGCGTACTCTCCCTTATATTGTGCGTAACAATGCTCATCGGTTCTACCTTCGCGTGGTTTACCGATTCGGTCACCTCAGGTAAGAACAAGATTGTTGCCGGAAACCTCGATGTCGAGTTGTATGCAAAAAGCGGCGAGGACTACACCCCTGTAACGGCTGATACCAATTTGTTCATGGAGAACACCCTCTGGGAACCCGGTCATGTGGAAGTCATCAATCTTAAGGTTGCAAATCTCGGTACGCTTGCACTGCAGTACAAGCTCGGTATCAATGTAGCAGACGAAAGGCCCGGCACTAATGTTGCGGGCGAAAGCTTCAAACTGTCCGATCACATCAAATTTGCTCTGATCGAGGGTGAACAGACCTATACAACCCGTGAGGCTGCTTTGACAGCGGCAGAAGCAGCAACGCCTGTAAAGCTGTCCGAACTTGCTGTTGACAAAACCGGTGTTCTGTATCCCAAGGGCAAGGGTGAATCCGAGAGCCTTGTTACTCTCATAATTTATATGCCTACTACTGTCCGCAATGAAGCAAACTACCTGACCGGTACAGAAGCTCCTACCGTCGACCTCGGTATCAAGCTGGTTGCCACGCAAACCCCTTACGAGAGCGACAGCTTTGACGATCAATACGATGCGTCAGCATGGGATACTTTGATGGAAGAAATGAATCGATTGACGGTCGATTTCGTTCCTGCATCTGAAAAAAGCTTTGACGTTGCATCTTTTGATACGGTAGATTCAAAGCTGATGCAAGTTTGGCTTGCGGATGGTTCTATTGGCCCGGAAACTCTTTTCAAGAATGCACTCACTTTTACCGTTACGGGTCGTGTCTCAAAAGCTATGCGGCTGACCTTTGATTTCGATGAGAAGTGTGGAGAGGGCGAAAGCTATAAGGATATAGTATTTTCGGGAGGCTTCGGCGGTTATGATGATATCTATTTGCCCGCAGGAACCTATTCATACAGCAACGTTGCCTTTGAGCTGGTAGGCGATTACCATCCGTTTATATTTACCGTTACCCCCGGTGAAGGAAATCAAAACAAATTTTCCTATAAAGGTTCTCTTCCGGGTTTGATCGCTGCGTTGTCGAAAGGTTTTACGCTGGAACCCGGGGAATACCATGATACGTTTACCGTTTCAGTTGAGTGGCCGTTTTGGAGTTCTGGAACGGATGCATGCTATGTGAAACAAAACGGCGTCCGCGTTTCAGATAATTTTAATGATATCCCCTCGGGTATGGACATAGCGGATACTCATTGCGGCATGACCGGCGGCGAAAACTGGCATATGGATTTATGGGCAGATTTTGAAGTGATCATAAAGGAATCCACCTGACCTGCAGAGCAACATCCATAAAGAATGAAAAAGAGGGGGCACTTTTCAGGCCGTTGGAAAATCTATAACGGCGGCTGAAAAAAGATTAAAAAATTTTTTGAATAGGTTCACACAGCATTTTCTGCTGGTACTTAAAAAGACAAGTCGTCATGACAGAAGGAAAACGCAATATTATCCGATAGCTCCTGCAGGAGTATGACATTGGATCCGCCCAGGATATCCAGGAGGTTCTTAAAGACCTGTTTGGCGGTACCATCAAAATGATGGAAGATATTTATAGACTTTTGTTCACACACTCCGAAAAAGTAGCCGCAAGGCTGCTTTTTTATCATCAAATGAAAAGAACCCGCGATATGTGATTGTTCATAAGTTCATTGGCTCTGCGTCTGTGTGTCCGGGGGTTACTGCTGCAAACAGGACGGAGTATCTATTTTAAATGTTTGTAAATGAGAGTTGCAAATTATCAACGCCGTTGAGGCCTTTAATATTAATTTGCATCATTAAATAAAGTCGTTCCTAATATCCGTTATAACATTTCCTTTTTTGATTTTGCATAATCCGTATATCGAAGTAATAAACATAATTGCTAACATTGCAAGTGAAGCTATCAGATATGCTTTAAAGGGAAATACAAAATCAATTACTGCACCGACCACAATGCTTTTATATAACAGATAGCATAGCGGCAAAGACGCTATACCGCCTACTAAGACCGCAACAAATCCGTTCCGTAAGTTTTCTATGCAGAGCATGGCGAACAGTTTGCTTACCGTCATTCCCATCGAACGCAATACTGCAAATTCATGCTTTCGCATATTCAAACTCGTTGTTATGATATTGAAAACATTAGCGCATGATATTACGGTTAGGAGGACTAAAAAAGAAGTTGAAAACAGTCTTATCATTGCCGCAAGATTTCTTTGCGATTCATAGCTTTCGGCTGAATTGAACATTGATACATCTTCGGCAAGGCCACGGCTTGTTAAATAATCTGCTGTATTTTTCTGAATACTAGCATAGTTGGGCGATTGAATCATTATTTCCTTATGCGTGACCTCTGCATTATACGTGGATATACGGCTTTCGGGGATTAAAATACTGATACCTCCGTCATTTGCTCTAAATTCAAGCGGAAAGTCATAGTTGCCAATGGTAAATTGAACGCTGAAAAAAGTATCGTAGTAATCCTCATAATCAAATGTGTTGTTTGGATTTGCGTTTAAATCTTGCATGAGCCGATCGCTCGCTGCTTCACTCATATAACGCACATCGGTATGATATTTTCCATCTTTCAAAATAGGGTAACTCGTACTTTTTCCGTCTGCATCAATTTCATCATAAAAGGCACTTGCATATACGGCATTATCATTTTTAAGCTCATTTTGGGAAAGGAACTCAGCATAACGTTCATTTGAAATAATGAATATATAAAATGGGGCTTTGTATAACTCTGAGTTGCCTTTAAGCGTAGCCCAAGCTGAACCCCGGTAGCTATCAGCCACCCATTCCGAATTAAGTAAAACACTATGGTGCTGTGAGGGACTTTCCGCAAACCACCCAATTTCATCAATACCGTCTTGCGATTTCACAAAGCTATATAATTCGTCAAATGCTTTTGTGCCAAGCGCCATAGAATAGTTTATACGCAGATCGCAGCCTATTTTCTCTCGTTCCGCTTCTACAAATGACAGCATATACGAGCTAAACGCATTTGCAGACACAAAGAGAAAGATACTGATTGAAAGTGAAAAAGCAATGGCACGAAACGACCGCTTTTCCCGTTTCATATTACGCTTTGCAAGCAGTTTTTCGACAGATGAAGTAAAGTTACTGCACTTCACCTGTATTTTGCCTTTATCACCTTTAAGATTTCCTATAATTGAAATTTTTGAAGCAGAGCGTGCCGGAACCCCGGCAGATATGAACACCAGCAAATAACCGAAAATCGCAGTTATCAGAAACAGCCACCCGTTTATGTGCAACCGCATACCGATGTTTACATAGAAAATTTTCCCCATATATGTTCCGAAAACATCCAGTAATGTCCAAGATGTCAAAACGCCAAAGGCTATGCCAAGCGGTATAGCAGCTGTCCCAAGCAAAATGGCTTCAAAATATACAATCGTGCGAATATCTTTTTTCGTTGCACCGACCGAGGAGAAAAGTCCGATTTCTTTTGTCCTTTCGGAAACAGATATAGCAAAGGTGTTGTATATCAAAGAGACAGCACCTACAGCGATTATAAGAAGCAAAGCAACGGCAATACCCATTATAAGGTCTTTGATATTTTCGTTTTGCGAAACACCAAGATAGGAAAGCAATTCTGTGTGATATGAATATTCCGTAGTTTCATCAAAATAACGGTCTGCAAATTCATAAACCTCACCCGGCTGGTCCAACACAAGGCGATACACTTCTCGTTCATTTATCAAAACCGTTTCGACACTTGATACTTCGTCTGCTTCTTCATACTGCTTTATTTCCTCTGCTGTGGCGTTATAAATAGCAATATGCCAATTCCCGTCATTCTCGATAATGGAGTCAATCGCAGAACAGAGCATAGAATTTAACAGCGTCAAAACCGTACACACCATAAGGACGGACAAGACAATTCCCATAAGAGTTATAAATGTTCGCCCTTTGTTCTTTCTCAAACTTCTTATTGCAAGTTTAATACAAAGGCCCATATTTAACCCTCCGAGAGCTTACCGTCCTTTATGATAAGCGCACGGTCGGCTTGCTTTGCAAGTTCCATATTGTGCGTAATCATAATAAGCGTTTGTCTATACTGCTTATTTGCACTTTTAAGAAGTTCCATTACCTCCGACGCGCTTTTGCTGTCGAGATTTCCTGTTGGCTCGTCGGCAAGCATAAGGGCGGGATTTGTATATAAAACTCTCCCTATGGCACAGCGTTGTTGCTGACCTCCCGAAAGCTGACTCGGCAAATGAGTTCTTCGCTCTGTCATTCCAAGCGTATCAAGCAATCGGTCAAGTATTTCTTTGTCGGTTTTCTTTTTATCAAGACGGCAAGGAAGTGTTATGTTTTCTTCAACCGTCAATGTGGGAACAAGGTTATAAAACTGATAAATCAAGCCTGCCTTTCGTCTGCGGTAGTAGGCAAGTTCTTTTTCATTCTTGGTATAGATATCCTCACCATCTACATAAACCTTGCCGGAAGTAGGTCTGTCAATACCGGCAAGGATATGCAGCAAGGTCGATTTTCCTGATCCAGACGGCCCGATGATAGATATAAACTCGCCTTTTTCTACGGAAAAGGTTACATCGTCAAGAGATTTTACCTCTGTTGTTCCCGATTGATATGTTTTATATAGATTACAAACATGCAATATCGGCATATAGTCATTCCTTTGTAATGATTGTCTGTATTTTGGTTTCTGCTTCATCAAGAGTGGCAATGGTGGTTATTTTACCGTCAAATATATCGGCATTGAAGCGGATAGTTCCGTCGGACACGATAATAGCAAAGTGATCTTCTCCAAACATGGAGTATTCGCAGATATCGTCATAATAAAAGGTTTTTTTGTTGATTTCCGCACAGCTTTGTTCTGTTACTTTGTTTAAAAGGAAAATGCCCTCTGTTCCGTTTTTTAAGTGAGAAATTACCGCAGACGAGTCATTTGCAGAAGCATTATCAACACAGTACGGCAACAAAACTGTTACCGTACTGTCTAAGGTGGCATCTCCCGAAATAACCTTTGTGATTTTTATTTTAGCAAGTGCTTTTTGCGCGATTTCAC
This sequence comes from uncultured Clostridium sp., assembly GCA_900555605.1. Taxonomy (GTDB): domain Bacteria; phylum Bacillota; class Clostridia; order UBA1212; family UBA1255; genus UMGS1851. The sequence continues at coordinate 6,496 of USLW01000007.1, forward strand.
CTTTTCCATAATCAATTTGAATATTGCGTACGGTTTCTATTGTACCGCGAACAATCGTATTGCTGTAACTGTAAAATATTTCGTCCGAGGTCAACGGGGCGGGCGAAGTCATTGTTTTTTCAAATTCCTCGATATAGGTAATCGTGATCCCTTTGGAACGCGCCAATTCAAAATCTCCTTTTGAAGAAGAACACCCCGTAAAAATAAGAGTAGCTACGATCAGCAAGAGCGAGCATGTAAAAATGGTCTTTTTCATGGCTATAATCCTTTCGTTATGTGTTTTGGGCTTTCACGCCTCATTCAGATAAACACATACCATGAAAAATCGGATGCAAAAAGCAGACATTTCTTTTTGGAAAATGCCTGCGTTTCAACGCTTTATTATAGCTACTTGGTTACTATTTTTTCAAAGTAATAAAATTGTCCGTTGTTTTGTAAGATAATGACTTCAACGCTGTAAGGGTATATCTTCGCTCCAATAATACTCTCTTTGTCGATCACACTATCTAACTGTATGATGTCCGTATCGTTTAGGCTTCCCGTAAATAAATCCGGGTTTTGTTTCAAGTCCGGAATATCGTCAAGTCCGTATTTGTCAATGACCAATCGATTTGAATAATATCCGTATTGTTCGTTTTCGTATGAAATGGTGATTGAATAATACACATCTTGTGCTGTAGATACAGGTTCTTTATTGAGCATAAATATAGCAGTAATGCTTAAACCGATAATTAATATGAACGAAGCAGCTAACGCACTTATCTTTTTAAAAGACCATGCGATTGGCGTTTTGCGTTTGTCTTGATTTGCGCCAAGCGTTGCATAAACCTTTTCATCAAGCGAGGTAAGGTCGTGTCTTTCTTCTGATTTGAACATAATATTATCAGCTTGTATTTCTATATACTGCTTCATAACTTCCTTGATTCTTTTATCGTTCATATCCATCCTCCTTTAATCGAGCTTTCAACTGTTTTTTACCGCGCGTGAGCTGTGATTTTATAGTGCCGTGTTTTCTGTTGAGAAAATCTGAAATCTGTGATGTGGATAATTCGTAATATAAATGGAGTATCAGCACATCTCGGTATTCGGCAGCCATGCCTTGTATTGTCTTATAGATGATTTTACAGTTTTCGTCCATAGCAACACTTTCGGCAATGTTTTCATCACTCTCAAATTCATACTCAATTTCGGATAAGGAGACCGTTTGAATATGTCTATCTCGTATCATATTAAATGATATGTGCTTAACCGCCACTGTTACATAATACATACAATCTTTGCTGTCAACATCTTTTATCGCGTCCAAGTTTCGCATAATCGGGAGTATCGCATTATGTACTGCGTCCTCCGCATCTTGCGGATTTTTCAATATTTTTAATGCAACTGCATACATTGTGTTTTTATGCTTTTCATAAATGGCGGTCATTTTTTCAATTTCTTTGCTCATACGACCTCCTTGTATAAATTTGCTCCCTTAGAGAGAACACCGAAAACACTTTTTTGGATGCAATTCAAAGCTGCCATTTGTCCTCAAAATCAAAACGGGCGGCAAGCTCACGGGTAATTTTTATCCTTGATTCGCTTTGTTTCATGGGCGGCGATTCCCACATACGCAACGAGCATGTAATCCTCTTTCAGCTCTTTCAAATAAGCGTCGATTACACTACTCACTACTCAACAGAAAATCCGCCAAATGTACGATCTTCACGCCGTTGATGTTTCCTGCGGCCAGTTCGTCCAGCGTTACGACATACTTGGGGTAGTGGTCTTTGATTTCAAGGAGATTGGCAACCTCACGGTCGGATTCTTCCGGTAGATTGCGGCATACTTGAACATAAATACGCTCGTCGCGCCGTACTGCCACAAAGTCGATTTCTTTCGTTTCATTTTTGCCGATATAGACCTCATAGCCTTTTCTGCGAAGCTCAAAGTACACGATATTTTCCAGCATTGCGGCGATGGATTTTAGGTTGAATCCCATCATGCAGTATTTGAGAGAAGCGTCCGCAAGATAAAACTTTTCCTGCGTTTTCAGCACGGATTTTCCTTGCAGATCGTATCGCTGGCAGCGATAGATCACAAAGGCTTTTTCCAGCCATTCCAGATAATTATGAACAGATTCAACCGAGAGAGAACGCCCCTCATTTTTCAAAAACTTCACGATGGCATTAGCGGAAAAGGTCTTGCCGACATTTTCAACAACATACTTCACAACACGGTTGAACAAATCAAAATTCGTGATTTTGTGGCGCTTTGTAATATCATTTGTGATGACGGAATGATAGATACCCTCAACGATCTGATAGGCTGCGCTTTCATCAAAGTTACTTAGTGCGACAATCGGGAAACCACCCATCCGAATATACTCGGTAAGCAGTTCTTTCGGTGAACGGCCGCTTGATTTCTTGAACTCCATATACTCGGCAAAAGACAGTGTAAACACAGGAATCGTAATATAACGTCCGCTCAGATAGGTAGATATTTCGCTTGCCATCAGCTTGGAATTGGAGCCGGTCACATAAATATCCGTATTGGCGTTTTCAAGCAGACTGTTGACGGCTTTTTCCCAGCCGGTAATTTCCTGTACTTCGTCAAGCAAGAGATAATACCGCTCGCCGGCTGTCATTTTTTCTTTAATACCGTTGTACATATCCTTATCAGTCATGCCGTCGTTAAAATCTTCTGAGGTATAACGCATACTGATAATATGGTCGGTACGGACACCGCTCTTTATCAAATCATCTTTGAGCATTTCTAAAATCGTAGATTTACCGCAGCGGCGAATACCCGCCAGTATTTTTACAAGCGGCACATCACGGTAAGTTTTCAGCGTATTCATATAATGGGGTCTAACGATCATAACATCGCCTCCTTTACTAATAGTATATCCAAAAAGGTTTGTGCGGTCAATGAATTTTACTATTATTTCGTAAAAACTTCATGTTTTTAAAATGTTTTTCGACTTATAGCGATACTATATAAAAAGCGGCACAGGTTAATCCCGTACCGCTTTCATCGGATATTCATTTTACAGCGCGCCGACCTTTTTCAGATAGGAAATGCAGTCGCTATATCCTCTGAAATAAAGTCGCTGGCGTTCCATGGCGTCAAGCCGGAATAGATAATAACTATGTTTCAAGTGCAATAAAAATTTTAAATTTCTTTATAATTTTTTTATTGGCCTTAAAACCTGATAACCACGGTCCTTCCACATATGTCTTTGGTAATCCTGACATAGCGTTTCATTCCATTCATACCCCATTGATCCGGGATCAAAATTCCATGCGAGATCCTCAACGCGCCTCATCACTTCACCGTTATCGCGGAGATAGTCATATTTCGGATGACCGAAAACCAAATAATAGCTTTCCGGAATATCCCGTATTTCAAATTTTGAGGGTACAGCACCTGTATAGTCTGCCTGGACTCCCGTGCCGTAGAAATATCCTTTCGTTCCATCCTGATAATACCATCCCGCATGGTGTGACCAGACAACTGGATGCTGAAATGGTATAAAGCTTTCCAAAACACCTTCAATTTCATCAAAATCAGGACGTTTTTCAAAATCCCAGTAGCCTTTTGCATTCAGATCATATAACCCAATAAATTTGTGTGCTGGAATATGTTCTACCCATAACTGCGGACTGGTTAAAATGTTTTCACTCATTTTGACAACCCCTTTTACAATATAGTGAGAAGGATTCAGAACGACTTTCCGTATGGGAAGCGGAATTGGAACGGGATATTTTCTGTATACAGATGGTGTACATCCATATGTATACTGGAAAGCCCTCGTCAGAGCTGCCTGTGACGAATATCCGTATTCCAAAGCGATATCGATGATCGGTTTTTTTGTATCCCGGACTTGTATAGTTGCGTGGTACAGGCGTCTCCCAGCTAAATATCGTTTTAATGTCATGCCAACTACAAGGCGGAACTGACGGGAGCAATAAAACTTCGAATAATGCAGAGACTGAGAGATGCTGTCAAGCGTTGGATTTTCCTGTATATGCTCCTCTATAAAATCAATCATCTTCTGAACTTCGTAATTCCACTCATACACAAGCCGTTACCTCCTTCTGAACGATATTATACTCAACTATAATCATGATGATCTTTACATGAGTTGCAATAAGTAAAAGGTAAAAAATATCGTAAATAAAACAAAAAGCACAACACGAGAGTTCGACTCTACAATGCTGTGCTTTTTCTTGTGGTGCCGGCGGCGGGACTTGAACCCGCACGCCATTGCTGGCAATGGATTTTGAGTCCACCTCGTCTGCCAATTCCAACACGCCGGCAAATGCAACGGATAAAATTATACAGGGTTCCCGTCTGTTTGGCAATACCCATTTTCTGCTTTTCAAAAAAAATCTTTATGATATAATGGAGACGCTTAGAAGGGGTGGTTGCGTTGAATTGGCAGGAACTGGAGTCGGCATGCAGAAATTGTAGAAGATGCGCTTTGGCAGAAACGCGGAACAATGCGGTAATCGGTAGGGGGAATCCCAATGCCCCGATTTTATTTGTGGGAGAAGGACCGGGACGGCATGAGGATGAGCAGGGGATTCCTTTTGTGGGACAGGCCGGTCAGCTGCTGAATTTAGCTTTAACCTCCTGCCTTTTTCCTCCTGACAGCTACTATATTGCAAATGTGGTAAAATGCCGTCCTCCTCAGAACCGCACGCCGCTGCCAGAGGAACAGGAGGCCTGTCTTCCGTATTTAAGAAATCAATTTTTACTGATCCGGCCCAGGATCATCGTTTGTCTTGGTGCGGTGGCAGTCAGTGCTATGATTTCAAAGGATGCAAAAATAACGGCTCTGCGGGGGGCCTGGACAGAAAGAAAAGGCGTATTTTTTACGGCAACATATCATCCTGCCGCCTTGCTGCGGGATGACAGCAAAAAAATCATTATGTGGAAAGATCTGAAAAAGGTAAGGGAAAAACTGGAGGCATTATCGGAGTGAATAAAAAGGAATCGAAAACAAATTCCGGCAGCCGGCCTCAAAATCCCGGTGAAGCGGCAGACCTGAACACATTAAACTGCCTGTATCGGCAGATGTACGAATCCAGCTGCGTCAGAAAATGCATACCGTTTCAGGGAACTCCAGAATTTGTATTCGGTGACGGAAATCCGGCCGGAAAGCTGATGCTGGTAGGTGAAGCACCCGGAAAGGATGAGGTGCTTCAGGAAAGACCGTTTGTGGGAAAGGCAGGCGCGATCTTAACTGAATTTTTGAATTCCGTTCAGATACAGCGCGGCGATATTTATATTACGAATGCAATCAAATATCGACTGTCCAGGCCGGGAAAAAGAACGGGAACTTTGGCAAACAGGCCTGCCGCAAAACAGGAGATCCTCATGAGCGCACCCTTTCTGATTAAAGAAATCTGCTTGGTGCGTCCGCTGCTGCTTGTAACCTTGGGAAATGTTCCGCTCAGCTGTCTGCGCTGCGGAATCAGCCTGCCGGAGCTGCTTCCGAAAACAGTGGGCGCAGGACACGGCAGATTATATCAGATCGAGCTGGCAGAAACGTTTACCGTGGAACTGGTACCGCTGTATCATCCTGCAAGTTTAATCTATAATCCCGGATTTGCCGGAGAATATAAAAGAGATCTTTTGTTTATCCAAGAACTGCTGCATTGCAGATAGGGACCTGGACCTCCTTCCGCTGCCCGCACTGCATGTCTTTTTTCGAAGATTTGCGGATATCGGCAGAATCCGGTATAATAGCTCTTGTATACGGAAAGGGGGAATCGTATTATGCGGATGGTTGATATTATCACTAAAAAACGGCTTGGAAAGAAGCTGACCTCCGAAGAAATCCGATTCTTTATAAAAGGGTATACATCCGGTGAAATTCCGGACTATCAAGCGGCTGCGTTGCTGATGGCGATTACCATACAATCCATGGATGCGGAAGAAACCGCTGTGTTGACGGAAGCAATGGCAGCGTCCGGAGCGCTTTTGGATTTATCGGAGATTCCGGGAAAAAAGGCTGATAAGCACAGTTCCGGCGGCATTGGAGACAAAACGTCTCTGATTTGTGTGCCGATTGCAGCTGCCTGCGGCGTACCGGTGGCCAAAATGTCAGGTCGCGGATTAGCGCATACAGGCGGTACGATTGATAAGCTGGAATCCATTCCGGGTATGCGGACAAACCTGACTGCTGCAGAACTCATTTGCCAAACGAGAGAAATCGGACTTTGCATTACAGGACAGACCGGTATTTTAGCGCCGGCAGATAAAAAGTTATATGCGCTGCGGGACGTAACCGGAACCGTAGGGAGTATCCCGCTGATTGCATCCAGTATTATGAGCAAAAAAATTGCAGCAGGATGTGATTGTATTGTTCTGGATGTAAAATATGGCTCCGGAGCCTTTATGGAAACAAAAGAGGCGGCCGAAGAATTGGCCGCTCTGATGGTTGAAATCGGCAGGAAAACCGGAAGAAAGACAGAAGCCGTACTATCGCCGATGGATGAGCCTTTGGGCTATGCGGTGGGAAACGCATTAGAGGTAGAAGAAGCAATTGAAACATTAAAGGGGAAAGGTCCCGAAGATCTTACGGCCCTTTCTCTGCGTCTGGCAGCTTTGATGGTCTCAATGGCAAAAGAAATCCCGGAAGAAAAAGCGATGGAGCAATGCCGTGAGGCGCTGTATCAAGGCAGGGCACTTGAACGATTCCACGCCATGATTCTTAGGCAGGGCGGAAATCCGGATGTGATCGCGCATCCTTCTTTGCTGGGGACCGCCGCGCGGCAATATGAGATACAGGCAATGGCTTCCGGCGTCATTGTGCGCATCGATGCTTGGCACATCGGTACGGCGGCGTGTATGCTCGGCGCAGGCAGGCGCGTCAAAGAGGCAGCGATTCATTTACAGGCAGGAATTCGGCTGCATTACAAAAAAAATGCATATGTTTCAAAGGGCGCATGTCTTGCGACGCTTTATACGGACCTGCCTCCGGTGCATATGCAGGAAATGATCTCGTTATGCAATCAGGCGTATGAGATCCGGCGGGAGGAATCAAGATGAAGCATTGGAAACAGGGAATTTGTTTTTTTGCCGCATGGGTGCTGCTGCAGTCCTTTGTACTGTGCTGTGTCGTTTCAGCTGAGGATGTGTTCAGCAAAAACGAGGCAAAGAAAATTTATGACAGTACAAAAATCAGCGAATTGACTTCAGAAGCGTATGCATTGGCAGATGTGGCTACCGGCGCGGTGGGTTTTCAGAAAAATGGAGAGCAGACATTTCCTATCGGAAATATGGCGAAGATTATGACGCTTTATCTGACATTTGAAGCCATCGGACAAGAAGAAATATCACTTGACAGTACATTCGGCATATCAAAAGAGGCGCAGCAGATTTCAGTGGGCAGAAAACGCGTTTTTTTGGATGCGGGAAAGCACGAGCGGATTTCGGTGGAACAGGCGGTGACTGCCATTGGAATTGCCTCGGCCAATGATGCCGCGTATGCACTGGCGGAATTTTTAAGCGGAGGCACGGAGCAGGCTTTTGTCGAGATGATGAATGAAAAAGCCAAAGAATTGGGAATGCGCAATACGGTTTTTCTTGATTCCACGGGGATTCTTACGGAAGGGCAGTACACCACGGCTCATGATATGGCGCTTCTCGGCTGTGCACTTGTCAAATCTTATCCCGCTGTGCTGGCTTATACGAAGCAGACCTACGGCAAGTTTCAGCATTCTTCAACAGGAGAACCGGAAACCGTAATGATTTCCACAAACAACCTGACACGGGATAAATTTTACCCGGAGAGCGATGGAATTTTACATGCGGATTCAGAAAGCAGCGGCTATTCGCAGACTGCTACGGTTGAAGTGGATGGAAAACGCGTAGTTGCAGTCGTGATGGGGGCTTCTTCGCGGAATATCCGCGCGGCGGAACTCAAAAAACTGATGGAGTACGGCCTAACGGAATTTGAGTACCGTACCGTACAGGAGGCCGGGACGTTTGTCCGTAAGATCAATATTGAGGAGGGAAAAGAGAAAAAAATTAAGACCGCAACTGCTTCTGATTTCGGCATTATTCTGAACAAGGCCGATTTTGACAAAATCGAGCGGGAGGTTGTGGTGGATTCCGATGTCAAGGCACCGATCGCAAAAGGAGAAAAGGTGGGAGAAATTATTTTTAAGCTGGAGGGGGAAGAAATTGGCAGGATTGATATTGTAACGGATGAAAGTATGGCGCGTGCAAATTGGTTTATCCGGCTGATCCGCAAGATTCTGTCCTGGCTCGGCCTGAGCTGATAAATCCCTGACAGATGAAAGGCGTATGACCCCAGCCGCAATAAACGGCTGGGGACATACGCCTTTATAAAATCAATATGATTGATTATTTGGAACGGTAATTCTTCCCGGTGTACTGCTCGAATACTTTCTGCGTAATCCGACCGCCGATAGAACCGTTTTCTCTTGAGGTCTTATCCCCGTTGTAACCATGGTTCAACGTAATTCCAAGCTCATTTGCAACCTCGTACTTCATCTGATCAAAAGCACCGCTGTTTTTGTTACTTGCCATCTTGATTCACCACACTTTCCATATCGTCAGAAAGAGCCATCATATTCGTAGAACTCTCCGCAAAGGATAGTGTTGCAATTGTAGTTTTTATTATGCAGGCAAAATTTTCAAAACAGCAGGCGCCTCTGCCTGCCTTTTAAAGCAGCGGTCTGAAAAGCAGCTTCAACAGAATATTGTAACGGGAGAGAATAAAACTGGAGGGAATTCCGATTATATATGCGCTGATGACAGGGAATACGTTCAGCAGCAGAATAAAACCGATAAAAATATAGGTGCTGTACCGTTCAATATTATATAGACTGCGGTAATATTTATACGGCAGAAAATTTGTAATCAATCGATATCCATCCAGGCCGGGCAGCGGAATCAGCCTGAAAATCGTCATGCTGACGCAAAGTGAAGCAGCAATTGAAAATATGCTGATCAGATAAAAGTACCATGAGGCCTGAATCTGTGCAATATTTCCGATTGCCTGAACGATATATGCGGCCAGCAGCATTAAAAAACCGCCGAGCAGCGAGCTGATGGGCCCGGAAAGAATCTGGATCGTATTTCCGCGTCTGACATTTTTGTATTTCCGCGAATTCGTGGGAACCGGCTTGCTCCAGCCGAAGCCGAAGAGTACGATACAAATAAATCCTATAATATCTATATGCGCTTTTGGATTCATTGTAAGCATTCCGCAGCGCAGGGCTGTATCGTCGCCTAATTTTTTTGCAGTCCACGCTTCCGCAAAACCGCGGAAGGTAAAATAAAATACCGCTCCCGGAATGGAAAGCAACATGATAATCAAATCGTCTGTTGAGAACAAAACTACCAAACTCCTTACAATCGATTCTACAGCCTCATACGCTACGGATTGTAGCATAAAGAATCAGAAAACGCAAATTCTATTGTTTTTTTATAGGGGGTTTGATAAAATGGACGCGGCTATCGTCTGCAAATAAACGTATGTTGCGGGCGCCGGCTGTTATCATGTGGTTCCGGCGGGATCATTTAGTCTGTTGAGTCTGTAAGGATGTGTGATCAAAATGGAGGAAGAACAGGAAGGCAGATACCGCATCAAGCTGGACGTGTTTGAAGGTCCCTTTGATCTGCTTCTGACATTGCTGGAAAAGAATAAAATCGATATCGCGGATATCCGGATCAGTGTGATTGCAGACCAATACATTGATATTTTAAAGGAATCCTTTGATGTTGAAACTGCAAGCGCGTTTTTGGTGATGGCCTCTACGCTGCTGCAGCTGAAATCGAAGCGTCTGCTTCCGAAACCGGTAAAGGAAGAAGAAGAGATCACGGAAGAAGAACTGATCCGACGTCTGCTTCTGTATAAACGCTATAAAGAAACCGCGCCCCAGATCGGTCAGTTGCTGGAATTCTGGAAAGGCGCATATTACAAATTGCCGGAAGCCCTTTCTTTTCCGAAGCGTGCTGCACCGATTTCCCTTGACCAAACAGAATTTATGCAATGCTATCGGGAGATTCTGCTGCGGGGACAGGAAAAGAAAAACGATAATTCGCAGAAAATGGAACGGATTTTGAAGGTGGAAAGAGTTAGCCTCCGGGAAAAAATGCAGCAGGTGATCAGACATGTGCTGCAAAAAACAAAAGCCAGATTTTCGGAATTATTTTCTTTTCGAAAGAGCAGCAGGGCTGAAGTCGTGACGGGATTCCTGGCTGTTTTGGAATTGGACCGGAGAAAACAAATCCGCGTAGAACAACGGGAATTGTTTGGTGATATTACGCTGTATCAGGGCGATTTTCCAGGAAAGGGAGCGCAAACACTGCCGGAGGAGGATTCTTTTTATCAGGAGGAAGCTTTATATGCGGAATGGAAGTGAAAATAGGAACGTGCAGGAGGAATCGGATATGACCTGTTCCGGCCGCAGTGAATCAATGCCGGAGAAGCCGCTCAGCCGTACAGAAGCCATTGCAGAGGCGCTGCTGTTTGCAGCAGGCGATATCGTTTCATTAGAAGACATATCCATTGTGCTGAAACTGACGAAGCAAGAGACGGAAACAGTGCTTGCGCGCCTTACTGCCAGGCTCTGCGCGCAAGGCAGCGGAATTCTGCTGCGCCGGATCGGCGACGGCTATCAATTTTCAACCCGGCCCGATCTGCATGAAGCGCTTCGGGATTATTTTGAAGCACCGCTTTCGCAGAGTCTGAGCCGTGCAGCATTAGAAACACTGACCGTGATTGCATATAATCAGCCGATTACGAGAGCGGGAATTGAAATGATTCGCGGCGTAAACAGCGACGGAGTACTGGGAAAGCTGCTTGAGCGCGGTCTGGTGGAGGAAATGGGCAGATCGGAAAACCCCGGAAGGCCGATGTTATATGGCACAACCGAGGTTTTTTTGAAAAGCATAGGAATTTCCGATTTAAGTCAGCTGCCGCCGTTAACAGAAATAACAGACGCATAGGCTATTTATTCTACTGACATGCCTGCTGCTTCATCCTTTTGCATTTTATCGGTAATCATGGTGTTGATCTTATTGATCACATCGGGGATCATGTTTACCAGCTTTTCAATGACCGTGCTGTTATTGATCGGAATCAGCTGCACATTGCCTGCACCGGCAATAATAAACGCTACAGGACTGATTGAAACGCCTGCGCCGCTTCCGCCGGCAAAGGGATATTTGACCGGTACGATGAATTTTTCGTCCAGGGGTTTTGTTCCCGGGGTGCTCTCTGCGAAATCAATGTTCCCGCCGTATTCGCCGCCGCCGGCCGCTAAGCCGAAACTGACTTTAGAGACCGGAATGATCACAAAGCCGTCCGGGGTTTGAACCGCGTCTCCGATAATCGTATTTACATCTACCATTTCCTTGATGCTCTGCATGGCGGTTTCCATAAGACTATTAATAGGGTGATTGGACATTCGGTTAACTTCCTTTCATTATGTTGATCGTGAGGCGTATTGCCGCGTACATAATATTCGCAATTTTCGTACGTGCTATGCATGAGAAAACGAAATTCATATACAGTTCGTTATAGCACGGCTGTATATCGACCCGCTGTATCTGCTTTACCTGAAAGAAATCTTCTATCAGCGCAAGCACAATGCCGATGATCCCGTAACACTGTCCGATTGACACGGCGG
>USLW01000008.1 GCA_900555605.1 uncultured Clostridium sp.
ACAGGCCCGTAGAATAAGCCGCTGCGGACAGCGGCAATTCCTGCGGCGTTATGCGCTGCAGCGCAGGCGTGCATGTAAAGCCGGGCAATGAGGCCTCCGTGGTTTTTATGCTTGGATATGGAGAGACCGAGCAGGCGTGGCAGCAGATTGCCGATCAATACCGCAATCCTTTCACGGCGCTGAGTGAGCTTCGGCAGGTCCGGGAGAGCTGGAACCGGCTGCTCTCGGCCGTTACGGTAAATACACCGGATGAAGCGCTGAACAGAATGATGAACGGCTGGCTGCTGTATCAGGTAAAATCCTGCCGGATAGACGGCCGTACGGCATTTTACCAGTCCGGCGGGGCATTTGGGTTCCGTGATCAGCTGCAGGATGTTATGGCGCTGATCTATTGTGATCCGCAGGCAGTCAGAAGGCAGATTCTGCTCCATGCCTCCCGACAATTCGAAGAGGGAGATGTGCAGCACTGGTGGCATCCGCCCCAAGGCGCGGGTATCCGCAGCCGGTACAGCGACGATCTTCTTTGGCTGCCCTTTGTTACGTGGCAGTATATCCAACGGACAGGAGACAGGGGGATTCTCTCCGAACAGGTGCCGTTTCTGCATAGTGCCCCGCTGCAGCCGGGAGAAAAGGACCGATACGAAATCCCAACCGCAACAGAACATACGGATACGCTGTATGCCCATTGCTGCCTGGCCGTGCGGGCCGGCAGCCGCCTGGGAGAACACGGATTGCCGCTGATTCGCGGCGGCGACTGGAATGACGGCATGAATACGGTGGGCATTCAGGAGCGCGGAGAAAGCGTTTGGCTAGGATGGTTTTTATGTACGGTGCTGGATGCCATGTGCGCCATGTCTAAACTGACGGATCATCCGGAATCGGAAGAGACACGAGCCAGCTGGGAACGAATGGCAGCAGAAATTACCCAGGCGATTGAAACACATGCGTGGGACGGCGGCTGGTATATCCGCGCATATTGCGATAACGGCCGGCAACTTGGCAGCGCTTCCTCTGCACAGTGTGCCATTGACTCGCTCGCACAGTCTTGGAGTGTGATCAGCGGCAGAGGTAGCGCCGAACGCACGGAACGCGCGCTGTCTGCTGCAGAGCACTATCTGGTTGATTATGATCATGACATCATTAAGCTTCTGACCCCGCCGTTCTGCAGAGAACGCAACGGAAATACAGAGGATGATCCCGGCTATATCAGCGCGTATCCGCCGGGAATCCGGGAGAACGGCGCCCAATATACGCATGCTGCCGTATGGCTTGCCAAGGCAATGCTCTTGTCAGGCAGAAATGATACGGGCTACCGTTTACTCTGTGCTATTAATCCTGTCAACCACGGCCGTACCTCCGGAGAAATCAATCGTTATAAAACAGAACCCTATGTTGTAGCCGCAGACGTATACTCTGATCAGGGCAATATGGGACGGGGCGGCTGGAGCTGGTATACCGGCTCGGCCAGCTGGCTGTATATGACCATTCTGGAGGATCTTCTCGGTTTCCGGATACGAAAGGGGCGGTTATGCATGACGCCGCGGCTTCCGTCCTCATGGCAGAACTTTTCACTTCAATACAGGTACGGCAATACGACTTATCAGATTACGGTAAGAAGCGTGCGCCGGGAGAAAGAAGCACCAGAGGCGCCAAAGATACCGGTGTCGAAAGAGATTCTTCTGAAAGACGACGGCAATGTCCATCAAGTAACAATTGACATTCCCGTTATTTCATAGTAATCTTTTTTTCTGTAAGCCGCTGCCGGGAGCAAAGCCGGCGGCAGGCGCCTGAAATTTTTATGAAAAAGGTTATTATGAAATGAATGCCGCAATTATACTTGCAGGAGGGCAGGGCCGCAGGATGGGGGCGGACATCCCCAAACAGTTTCTTGAGATCAACGGAAAGCCGCTGGTCCTGTTTGCGCTTCAGGCGTTTGCCTCCTGCCCGGAGATTGATTATATTTGTCTTGTCTGCCTAAAGGCCTATCGATCGTATCTGCAGGAGCTTCTATTGCGTTACGGATTGTCGGCAAAGGTGGACAGAATTGTTTCCGCGGGCGAGACCCGGCGGGAATCTTCTTACAACGGGGTTATGGCGCTGCAGGACGTCTGTGCCCCTGACGATGTGGTTCTGATTCACGACGGTGCACGTCCGAATCTGACGGCGCGGATCATCCGCGATAATATCGAGGCAGCGAACCGGTTCGGCGCCTGTGAGACGGTAATTCCTGTCCAGGACACAATTATTTACGGCACAGAGACGGGAAAGCTGCATACGATACCGGATCGAAATCAGCTTTATCAGGTACAGACACCGCAGAGCTTTCTGTATCACCTGATTTGCGAAGCGCATGAAAAGGCGGCAGAAGAGGAGGCACATCAGCAAGAATTTACCGATGATGCCGGTATGCTGCTGCATGCCGGATACGATGTCCACTTTGTAAAGGGCGATAAAATGAATTTAAAAGTGACCTCTCCGGAAGACCTTCGGCTGATGGAATTTTACGGCGCGCTGCCTGACTGACGCTGAGTCAGAATCAAAGAAACAGATGAGCTTTACCGCGATGCAGCCAAAGCACTCGGCTTGTCTGATTGTGCTTTTTGGCTATTGTATGCGCTGCGGGAAGAGGACCGGCGCTGCACTTGCTACGGGGCTGAGCCAATGTATCTGTATGAGCCGGAGACGCAGGCTCTGATACGACAAACAAAAACGGCATGAATCATTCATGCCGTTTTATAAAAGTCAAATAATTCTGCCGCGCTGTGCATTCCATCAATATGCAAAGCTCTTTTTCTTTACAATCACCATTGCGGCAAGCGCTACAAGAACAAACAGGAAAACAGTTACAGAATCGCCGCTGTCCGGCGCGCCTTCCTGCGTTACGATAGAAACCTTGAAATATTTTCCTTCCAGTGCCTGACCGTTGCTGAAGCAAGTGGTCTCAGCTGTTTGGGACGGGCTTGCAACAAACCAGGGCGCATAAGCGGATTCAATTTCCATTACCCATAAATAAGATCCTGCCGTTAACCCATTCTCTCCAAGTACAAACTCAACATCCGCAGCGTTATCCGGAAGATCTGCTTTCTTTTCGGAAGTATAAACAGGCGCCGCTTTTACGCTTGTCGCGTAATCGGTATCCCATTTATAGATTTTCAGCGTAAAGGTCGTGGTCTGACTGGGTCCGCCGCTGGGAATACTGTCAACATAGAATTTGATGACCCGTTTGCCGCTTTCCGCCGTAAACGTACCGCCTACGGTTTTGATATCCGTAGCAGAGCCGCTTACCGGAAATGCGTCATGGTTTGCACTGGTATCCCACAGATAAACTCTTTCCGCCACTGGCTCCGGCTTAGAATCATAAGCACTGAAATCGCCGTTGAATGCTTTGGCCGCATCTTCTGTCTTAAACAGCGCGATATATTTCACTTCATAAGCAGCATCTGCCGGCGCTTCACCGAAGGGATCAATCCGGATCTGTTTGATCTCGTCCTTCCACTTGGCGTGTGTCGCTAAAGTGGTTACAATTACCTTCTGCCAATCCGCACTGTCCGTATAGGCATACGTGGCATTTGTTCCAGGGGCATACCCGCCGGAGGTTTTGGTCTCAAAGTAGAGATCGCCGTTGTTGGGGCCGGTCTTTTTGATCATCATGCACAAATACTTATAATCTGTAGCGGAAATCATGCTGCCCTCAGGCGCCGCGATATTAAACTGCGGGTCCGAAGTGTTTGTAAAGGTCACCTTAAATACGTCACCCTCCACCGCAACTTCAGTGCTGTTGCCCTTTGTTACTAAGCTTTGGTTATGCGTGGTGGTCCAGTAGAGCCCCGGCGCATTATCGTCCGCAGCTGCCGCGGGTACCGCAAAAAGTGCAAATACCATTGCAGCAACGAGACAAACCATCAAAACTCTTTTCATTTTACTACCTCCCAAATCATAAAAATATTTATTTATAATTATTTTAAAAACAGGGAATCCTTAACATGAGAAAACTCATGCCGCCTTTTGAGGCATCTTTATATTGTGAATAATAACACATTCTATGCGCGGATTGCAATAGTAGATTTTATGTGTACATTTCCCAGAAAGTGTGAACACAGAAAGGCGAAAAAGGACTGCGCGAAAAGGTTTCCGCGCAGTCCTTTTTCCGCCGACAGGTGGAAGAAATGAGAAATTTTGCTTGCTTTTACTTAATTTTTGACAACCGCTTTACGCATAGCCGCATAACTGAGACCGCCGAAAATAAGGAAGCACAGAAAACCTGTCATCATGGCGGCAAAAGGGTTCTGCGCGGACAATCCGAGGGAAAAATCCAGAAATTGTGCGAGCTTCCGGAAAACAGCGCCCTGAAACAGGTATCCATCCACCACCGGCAGCACAAAGAGCGCCAGCGCCGGAATTCCGATGGAGACTGCAATTTTTCCGCCCTTGTTCATCCTGTAGAAAAGAATTGTGATGAAAAAGCCGATGGCTGCAAATGCCATATACATACAAAAATTAAAAAGAATGCCTTCCGCGAATTGACGGAAGCCGCCGATTTCCTGCACGTGCTGCGGGTACATCTGGGACTGCAGGCCTGTATAGATGATTTTCTCATTCAAACTTGTCAGCCAGCTGCCCAGCAGAATAAACAGCCTGTCAATGACTGCAAACAGAAGGCACCATACCGGAAAAACCAGCATTTTACTCAAAAACATTGTCTTGCGCGATATACCGTTTTGCAGCAGCATGCCAAAGGATTCTTTAAATGAGCATAGTCCGAGCACAAATACAAAAATCGCCGTGCTGATTTCATAGCCCTGATATTGGGCCGCGCCTATGCTGTCGGAATTCATAAATGCGATTATAAACATAAAAATAGTCACACAAAGCACAACAAAATAGAAAATTGCCGCTGGCCGTTTGATTTCTGTAGCCTGATATTTAAAAGAAGCGTTCCAATTCATGATTTGATATCCTCCTAATTGCCGCCTGCGGCGGCAAATGATTCTACCGGACTTCCGGCCGGTGTCCTATATGTTTGTCAACTGGATAAACAATTTTTGAAGATCCATTTTTGTGATCTCCAGCCCCTCCGGCATCTGCTGCTTATCCGGCGGGGTTCCGATGATGTACGCGGTCTTTAATCCACCCATCGTGTCGCTGCCGATCATTTCTCTGCCGGCGGTAAACAAATCTACCGCAGAAATGGAACCGGTTACGGTATATCCTTTTGATAAAAAGGTTTCACAGGATTCATTGCGAATCAAGCGCCCGTTTTTGATGATCATGATATCTTCGATGACTGCGGAGACTTCTTCTATTAAATGGGTGGAGATGACTAGTGTGCTGGGGCTATCCGCATATTTTTCCAACAGGATTTTATAAAACAGATCCCGATGGTTTGCATCCAGCCCCAAAACCGGCTCATCAAGCAGCACATAGGGTGTATTGACGGAAAGCGCGGTTATGACTTTAAAAATTGATTGATAGCCGGTAGAAAGGCCGCGGACCTGTTTTTTGAGATCAAGCCCGAAGCGTTCGGAAAGCTCCCGTGCGTAAGACATATCAAATTCGGGATAAAACGTCTGGCTCCATTCCAATGCCTCGCGAACCTTCATTTTTTCCGGATAATAGTTTTTTTCACTCATCAGATATATCTTTTGCAGCGCGGCATCATTTTCCCGTGCCGGCGCGCCGTCCACCAAGACTTGGCCGCTGTCTGCAAAAATTCGATTTGTAATAATATTGAGCAGCGTGGACTTTCCGGCACCGTTCCGCCCCAACAGACCGTATATTTTTTTTGGCTCAAAGGTAAGCGTGACATCCTCTAATGCGGTTACGCTGCCGAACCTTTTACATACATTTTTTACTTCGATTCCGTTCATCATTGAAACCCTCTTTCTATCATTGCCTGAATTTCTTCTGCTGAAAGCGAAAGCCGCTTCGCCTCCGCAATCAATGCGCGCACATACGTATCGAAAAATTGATCGCGCCGTTTTTTTCGCAGTCTTTCAACGGCGCCGGCACTGACAAACATGCCCACCCCCCTTTTTTTATACACGATCCCGTCTTCGACCAAAAGATTGATCCCTTTCAGTGCTGTCGCGGGGTTAATCTTATAGTTTACCGACATTTCCGTAATAGACGGGATTTGACTTTCTTCCGGGAAGATTCCTGCCAGGATCGCATCCTCCAAGCCCTCTGCAATTTGGCTGAACAGCGGGCGTTCATCATTGAAGCTGAACTGCAGCATAATGCTTCCTCCAAGGTTATATACTTATCTGGTTAATTATATGACCAACTAACCATGGGGATAGTATAACGGTTATGCGGGGCGCTGTCAACCTTTTTTATTTTATGAGGGCGGCAGAACTGTCCTTTGAATCAGGAAAGCAGCAAGAATGCAGATTTTTAGCGGAACTTATTTACCCAAATATTTCCTGGGAAATCAAATATATACTTTCGACGCAGTGTGTGACATTGACATTTTACGCAAAAAAATGTAGAATTCTGCAGACAGAGTACAGCTGGTCCTATGGGACGGAAGGGAGTTAGAGAACGATGCAGGATGCGATCATAGATGAGAAGAAGTCGGCTGAGAAAAAAAAGGCCATTGAGAGCGCCATTGATCATATCGAGAAACAGTTCGGCAAGGGTGCTGTGATGAAATTGGGGGATAACGCGCATATGAATATCGAGGTGATTCCCACCGGATCCATCGGATTGGACCTTGCGCTTGGCGTGGGCGGCGTGCCTCGGGGCAGAATCGTCGAGATTTACGGTCCGGAGTCTTCCGGTAAAACGACGGTGGCGCTTCACATCATAGCGGAGGCGCAGAAAGCGGGCGGAGAGGCCGCGTTTATCGATGCGGAGCATGCGCTGGATCCTGAATATGCGAAAAAGTTAGGCGTTGATATTGATAATCTGCTGGTTGCGCAGCCGGATACCGGCGAGCAGGCATTGGAGATTGCCGAGGCGCTGGTCCGCAGCGGGGCGATTGATGTAATCGTAATTGATTCTGTGGCGGCGCTTGTTCCGAAGGCTGAAATCGATGGAGATATGGGGGATTCGCATGTAGGACTCCAGGCGCGTCTGATGTCCCAGGCGCTGCGGAAGCTATCGGGGGTCATTAATAAGTCCAGAACAACTGCAATTTTTATTAACCAGCTGCGTGAAAAGGTCGGGGTCATGTACGGAAATCCGGAAACCACCACCGGAGGCCGGGCGTTGAAATTTTATGCTACAATCCGTTTGGATATCCGCAAAAAGGATCCTATCAGCAACGGAGGAGAGGTAATCGGCAATCGGACAAAAGTAAAAGTCGTCAAGAATAAGGTTGCGCCGCCGTTCCGTGAGGTGGAATTCGATATCATTTACGGAGAAGGGATTTCCCGCACAGGCGGCGTACTGGATCTTGCTGCAGAATACGGTGTGGTGGTGAAAAGCGGTTCCTGGTATTCGTATCAGGATCAGCGGATCGGACAGGGCAGAGAAAACGTAAAGATTTATCTCAAAGAGCATCCCGATGTTTTAGCCGAAATTGAGCAGAAAACAAAGGCTGCGGCAAAAGAGAAGCTTAGCGGCAGAGATCAGGCAAAGGCCGAATCTGCAAAGACCGCGCCGCCTCCGACGGCACCGGCCGTCAGGTAAGGGATGTGGGCGGCGCCGAATCGGGTTTTTATGGATATGGAAGAAATCGTGCCGGTTACGATTATCTCCTGCCGGAAGCAGGAGACGGATGATAGGTATATCGTTGTCTTTTCAAATGAGGAGAAACTGCTTTTTTCGTCGGAAGAGGTTTATACATACTGCCTGTATGATGAAGGCGCCGCTGTCCGCGGGGATTTCAGGCAATGGCTTACGGATGTCTTGGCAAAACGCATGTTTTCTGCCGTGATTGGATATGCTGCGGCGGGTTTAAAGCCGGAGCGGAAGGTACGCTCGAAAATCGCAGAACGATTTCCGGGAATTTGTCCTGCTGCGGATGAGGCGGATGAGAAAGATGCAGAGCCCATTTGGAAGTCTATATATGCGGCTGCCGCGGATCAGGCGATTCAGGCCTTGACAGAAAAGGGATATATAAATGATTTGCTGTATGCGGAAAGGTACGCGGCTTTTGCTCTGCGTACCAAGCCGGTCTCCGGTATGATGCTGCGCTATGAGCTCATTCAAAAGGGGATTGCGGAAGAAACTGCGGAGTCGGTTCTTGCTTCCGCCGGAATTGACGATCTGGCGCAGGCGGTGCGGCTTCTGAAAAAAAAGAGCGGTATGAGCCGGGAGGCGCTGACAGACCGGAAAGCATATTATAAGCTGCTCCGGTATTTGATCGGAAAAGGGTTCAGCCCTGCGACGGCAGAATATGCGGTTCGTCAATGTAGAGAAGGATTTGAAGAAGAGTATGAATGAAAAACGGATTACAGTCGGGCTGGTATCCTTAGGCTGTGCAAAAAATCAGGTAGATGCAGAATCTATGCTGGGGTCGCTTCAGCAAAGCGGGTATTGCATTACCTCTGATCCTGCCCAGGCAGATGTGATCGTCATCAATACCTGCGCGTTTATTGAGCCGGCGCGGGAAGAAGCCATTGCGGCGATTCTTGAGATGGCGGAGTATAAGAAATACGGCCGGTGCCGCGTGCTGCTGGTGACAGGCTGTCTTGCCCAGCGATATCCGGAAGAGATTGCAGAACAGCTGCCGGAGGTAGACGGAATCCTCGGAGTCGGCGGATATGATCGGATTTTGGAAACCATTCAGTCCTGTTTAAACGGGGGAAAGCGTATTTTCTGCGAAATGAACACAGATCTGCGTTATCTCAACGGCCCCCGGATTCTTATCGGGAGCAGCGGCTGCGCTTATCTGAAGCTGTCGGAGGGCTGTGATAATCGCTGTGCATATTGTGCGATCCCGGACATCCGCGGCCCATTCCGAAGCCGTCCTATGGAAGATCTCTTGCAAGAGGCAGAGCGGTTGGTGAGAACCGGGGTTCAGGAATTGATTGTGGTGGCACAGGATACATCCAGATACGGAAAGGATTTATATGGGGAATGCTGTTTGCCCGTGCTGCTGCGGCGGCTTGACCGTATTTCGGGTCTGAATCGGATTCGCCTGATGTACCTGTATCCGGACGAGGTAACGGAGGAGCTGATTGCGGTTATGAAGGAATGCGCAAAAATCGCGCATTATGTGGATCTTCCGATTCAGCATATCAGCAATTCCGTATTATCCCGCATGAACCGCAGGGGCAGTGCCGATGATATCAGAAGGATTTTTGCGCGGTTCCGGGCTGAAATGCCGGACTGCGTTCTGCGAAGCACGCTGATTGTAGGCTTTCCCGGCGAGACAGAAGCCGATTTTGAGGAACTCAAACAGTTTGTTGCGGAGACGAAATTTGACCGGCTGGGGATTTTTACTTATTCCAAAGAAGACGGCACTCCGGCCGCGAGAATGAGCGGTCAAATTAAAAAAGCGGTGAAAGAACGGCGCTATCATACGCTGATGAAGCTTCAGCAGCAGATTTCATATGAAAAAAATATGGAACGGATCGGGAAAATATATGATGTCTTGGTAGAGGGGACGGCGGAGGACGGCATTTTCTATTACGGCCGTTCGTACGGCGAGGGGCCGGACGACGTAGACGGCCGGATCTATTTTACGGCAGAAGAGCCTCTGATGCCGGGGACCATGGTGCAAGTAAAAATTCTGCTGGCGGAGGCATATGATTTAACGGGAGCGGTTATTTTGAAGGAAGAGATATAAAAGCGCAGCCCAAACGGCCCTGCAGCGTGTTCTGACTGAAACGTGATGCAGGGCCGTTTGACTTATAATATAGGAGCTATTTATTGGGTCAGTGCCCACTGTATACAGGAAGCATAAGCTGCTGCCGCAGAGGCTCCGTAGCCCTTTTTCGCACAAAGCTCCCGGAGTATCGCCATCGCTTCTTCCATTTCCTGCACAGAGGCACGCATGTTCTCGGTATACGCCTTGTTTGTATCATCCCGCGGCGGCAATATACTGCCGAGATAGGTATATACGTTAAAATCTTTTGGTGTATTGATCCCAAGCACCGTTCTGGTTACCATAGCACCGTAGCTGTCATCGTAATCGCAAACATCGGTACAATTCCACAGGCGGTCACCGTATAAGACCGTTACTGAGGGATACGTATACGCATAATGAGCATGGTTTTCCCAAGCGCAGAATTCGCCGCCGAGGATCTGACCCTCTTGTGCTTTTACTTCTCCGTTCGGGCCCTTATGAGGCGTCCATGTACGGATGGAGTCTGCGGAGGCATATTCCTCAAAATCCACATACATTTCGGGATAATAGGAGTTGATAATACGGAAGCCTTCCTCTAAAAAACGCTCCATAGAGCATCCCTCATAAGGACCGCGTCCCGGCGTGGCAATCCGCCAGAACTGGATGACGATCTCCCGCGGAATATCGGGAGAGGAGGCAATATCAATCTGATCGTTAAACATGATCATTTCTTTCCCCAATCCGGAAACCATGCCGTAGATCCGGCGGATCATATAGTAGTAAATATCACGTTCGGACGCCAATCCTTCCTTGTTACATAATGCTTTGCATCTGCTGCAGCTCATCCAGGAGGGTTCCCAACCGCTGCCCTCACCAAAATCCAGTTCGTCTCCGCCGATGTGAACGTACCTTCCCGGGAATAATTCTGTCACTTCGTTAAGAAGCGTACGGTATACCTGATATGTTTCTTCACTGCCGGCGCAGACGACCCAGCTGCTGATGGGGCTGCGGTCATCCGGCTTACAGCGCATACCCTTGATTACTTTTAAGATCGCCTCTGAATGGGCGGGCATTTCTATCCCCGGAATCATTTCAATTCCGAGACTGTCTGCAAACTCGACAAGCAGACGGATATCTTCCTTTGTATATTTGAGATTTTTGGCGCCATACCCCGGAAGCTCCGGATAGGCGACAAACGGCAATATACACCCCATATATTCCATGAAATGGAAGTGTACATAATTGAGCTTAGACAAAGCCATGCGTATCAGTGCCTCTTTCACCTCGTCGACGCTTTTCCATACTCTTCCGGAGGATTCCAACAGGGCAGAGCGGAACGTGCTGTCCGGATAATCCTGTATCTGTCCGCAGGAAAGCGTATAGCCATCGGCAGAAGGCAGGAGCAGCTGTGATAACGTTGCGGCAGCATTCCGGGCGCCCAGCTTGTCACGGTATGTGATAGAAATGGACTGCGGCTGAATCTGCATCTGATAATATTCCGCATGCTCCGATATGTCCTCCTGATGTGAGAGAATCAGCTTGGCCTGGCTTTTTTCTGTTTCTTTCCATTGTATTTCCGGCAGAAAGATCTGCAGAGCACGAATGGCGGCCATGCCAACGGATGAATCAAGGCAATAGTTCACTGTATTTGTTAATTGGATC
The DNA here is from genome assembly GCA_900555605.1 of uncultured Clostridium sp. Classification (GTDB taxonomy): domain Bacteria; phylum Bacillota; class Clostridia; order UBA1212; family UBA1255; genus UMGS1851. Next base: position 11,399 of record USLW01000008.1, read on the forward strand.
GTTTCGTCTGTGACATCATAAGCTTTAACACGAGGAACAATCGTTGATTCTACACGATTTCCGTAATAGTCCCTATCGCCGTTCTGGCTGTTTCCGCCACCGGAGCAGCCGCAGATTCCCAACAGACACAGAGAAAGCAGACTGATCCATTTTTTTTTCATATAAATGTTCCTCCTTTTGCGGATATAGTAAGCTTTCATTGCTCCTGTTGTTTTTTCTTTTTCCGTACAATCAAGATGAAACTTAAGACAGCGATTGTTACCAGAATAGCGGCAATCCCGTATATTAGGCCAAGGACTCTGTCTTTTTTCTCTTTTGTCGCAGGCGACGGGGAGGCAGCCTGTTTTTTCGTTGCTTCTTCCGCAGCGGTTGCCTTTGGCGAGGCCGTGACTTCCGGTGCCTCCGTGGCGGCCGGTGTTGCAGCTGCCGGCAGGTCCGTATAGATTTCTTCAGCCGTTGGATACTTGCTTATAATCGGATTGCCCCATACCGCCAAATCGCCGGAGCAGGAATCCTCCGCATTCCCGACAGATAAACGCAGTATTTTAGCCCCTGTAATATCTGCGGAAAGCAGCGCCGGCGCATCCGTATATGTGCAGATGTTACTTCTTACAACCTCTTTGCCATCTGCTTCCACAATAAACACCGCTGTTCCTTCCGTTGTGTTTACGCCGAATGTATAAGCAATTCCCACATAGGAGGCAAATGTTTTCATTCCAAGTCCTTCAATGTTTATTTCCACATAGGCATCGCCTTCTTTGGAGGAGGCATACATTGCAAATCCTTTATCATATTCTGCCCCGCCATCCGCTCCTATGGAGAGATATTCAAAATCTGTTGCCATGTCAACTTGCAGCGCGCTTCCGTATGAATAGGAACCGCCGAGTGACAGATCGCTGACAAATATAGACTGTGCTTCTTTCCATTTTTCATTCTGCAGCGGAGCCGGTTCTAACGCATCCGGAATGAATACGATATCGCGCAGAAAGGCCGGATTGGATACCGTATTTGTATTGGCAGGCATGGTGTCGTCTGCAGTCGTAAAAATGCCGCTGTCATTCTGCAGAATAAACAGGGTATCGGAAAAATCCGTATTGCGGAAATAGTTTTTGATAAAGCTGTAATGCTGAGATTGGTCATTGTTTTTGATTGAAAGAATATAATCCGTGCTGCTTTCTACCGCAAACGCTTCCGGCAGCGCAAATTCCTGCCATCCGTCAATCCCCGTTTCGATTTTCCATTCATAGGTTTCCAAAAGTGTACTGTCTGCCACACTCCATAGAGAAACTATATAGATTCCGTTTTCCGCAGCACTGGTATACATACGTACTTTTGTGATTTTTCCGGAAACTTTAGATGCAAAGCGCGTACCCAGATGAAGGGCCACGCCATCCTCGCTGGAGACTGTAATCTCTTCGCCTGAAATATCACTGAAGATAGAGACCGGTGTTTGCGCTTCCTCCGCAGCGGCATGGGGAAACGAAGAAAAATTGCAAAGACAAAAAATGCAGATGCTAAGGAGCGCGGATTGCAATGCTATGCATTTTTTAAACATTCTTAATCGCCCCCTTTGCACAGCGTTTGTTCCGGCGGATCATTTTTTGCGATAGGCAGGATAACAGCGCTGCTGTGAATAATAGCAACAGTCCCGTAAACATACCGTCGCCGCTTTCCGGATTTGTATTCGGCTGAGATCCCGGCTGCGTTTCCGGATTGGTGATCGGATCTGTTCCGGGCCGGACAAATTCGTCGGCTTTGATAAATACGACATCCACAAGATAGGTTCCGTCCATATTCCAGTTGGTCGGCATGGTATCTGCATCCCAGGAAAAACCTCTTTCATAAGCGGTAAACACATCAGAGGCAGCGGAATGCGTATCCCAAAAGGAATGAATTGCGCTCATAAAATTATCCGTATTAGATACTGCCACGGCATAATATGTATTTGCTGTGATTTCCAAAGCTTCAGGCAGTCTGAATTTCTGCCATCCTATGCTGTTCTGGTCAATTGTCCAAGTATAAGGACCTGCTAACTTGGTTTGGGTAGCGGTATCCCACACTGTTATGGACTGGGTTGCGCTTCTGCCTTCTGCAATCCATAAACGGATTTCGGTCAAAAAACCGCTTTCACTTGTTTTGAAGTTAAGACCTGAGGTTTTGGGGTCGCCTTCGCCGCCGGAGATCTCTTCTGTCGGCAGTGAATCCGGCAATATACAATGCTCCTCTGCTGCCATAGAAGCCGTCTGCATGAGGCCGATCAAGAGAACGACTGTAATCAAAAGAACCAAAAATTTTTTTGCTGTCATAAAGATGAATCCCCTTTCTGATTTTATCATTATAGGGGCAGTATAGTGCTTTGATAGCTGATTTTATAGGGAATGATTTAACGAAATCGAAAACAGTATATACATTTTTTATCTTCTTGCGAAAAACGGTTTATATATTTACCTGCATTCCGGTGGATATATAAATACACAGAACATTTTGCACATTATAGATAAAACTCATTTTATTGTGAAAACTGTTTATGAAATATGATGTAATTTTCACGGTATATTTTACAAGTCATTGGACGCCGCTGCGTTCTTATACAGAAGCGTGAACCTTTATAAACGCAATTGTCAAGATTTTTTTTCAGGTGTTTTTATTTTCAGCAATGCTTTATTTTTCACAACATATTCTGCGCCTGATACAATGGTCAGAATGACGGCCAGCACCATCACGAGATTTCCTCCGAAATAGAAAATTTCCTGAACGGAACGTGCAGACAGCTTCCAGTCCTCGGGAATGATTCCGGCCACCAGCAGCACGATGACCGCGATGGTCTGAAATACCATTTTCATTTTACCAAGTCTGCCTGCTGCAATTACCACCCCTTCGCTGGCAGCGATCATCCGAATTCCGGAAACAATGAATTCCCGCGCCAGGATCACCATTGCAGCCCATAAATATAAAATATTCACATTTGCCAGTGCCAGCAGCGCGGCGGTTACTAAAAGCTTATCTGCGATGGGATCTAAAAATTTACCGAAGCTGGTAATTAAGTTTCTTTTTCTGGCGATATGGCCATCGATTGCGTCTGTCAGAGAAGCGATTATATAAATGATCAATGCAATAATCGGTTTTATTTCTTCGATAGTGCGGAAGGCCTCTCCCTCTGGAGTCAGCCATGCCGGCAGCGGAAATGCAAATACTACAAAGATTACCACCAAAATGATTCTTGAAACCGTCAGTTTGTTGGGCAAATTCAAAAAAAATCACTCCTCTCGTGATATGGAAGTATTATATACATTTACCGGTAAAAAAAGCAAGAAGAAAATTATTTGCATTTTATGAATGAATGTTGTATAATTCCTCCGCGCTGCGGATTGTTACCACCTGGTACCAAAAACGCGGCGGCAGGTAAAGGAGAGAGGGGAGGACCGGGAGCATTGGCAAGACATTCTGCGGATAGAGAAAAACGGCATCAGCTGCTGCAGGAAAAGCTGCGGCAGGAGCCCTTTATGACAGACGGCGACTTGGCTGCTTTCTTAGGCGTCAGCATTTCAACAGTCCGGCTGGACCGCTTGGCGCTGGGAATTCCTGAGCTGCGGGAACGTGTCATGTCGGTTGCGGAGACGAGCATCGATACCAGTGATGCCATAATAGACGGCGGACTGGATGGGGAGATTCTGGATGTCGAGGCGGGCGTGCGGGGAATCTCCGTTATGGCTGCGGCAAAAGAGATGTGCTTTGAACGTATGGAAATGATACGCGGACAATATATATATGCTATGGCAGAGCGCCTGGCCATTGCAATCGCGGATCTGCCTGCAGCGCTGATCGGAGTAGCGAACATCAAATATAAGACGCCGGTAAAGGTTGGTGCTAAATTGGTAGCCAGAGGAGAGGTAAAAGCGGCAAGAAAAAACTCAATCGTAGTTTGGGTCCGGATTTACTGTGAGCGCGTTGAAGTTTTCAGAGGCAAGTACATTTTGAATGGTGAGGCGGGTGTTTAATCAGATATGATGGTATTGGTTGACGCAATGGGCGGAGACAATGCGCCGGAGGCAATTGTACAGGGCTGCCTGAGCGCATTGAAAATGAAAGGGGACTTCTGTATCACGCTGATTGGAGACAGACGGCGGATCGAGGATATTTTGATAGATGCGGAATATGATAAAAACAGACTTTTTATACGCCATGCGTCTGATATAATCACCAATCACGAATCGCCGACAAAGGCAATCAAATCGAAACCGGATTCTTCTATGGCAGTAGGTTTCCAGATGCTTAAGCAAAAAGAGGGCAATGTGTTTATTTCGGCAGGCAGCAGCGGCGCGCTGCTGGTGGGTTCCGTGACGATTATCCGGCGCATCAAGGGCGTGGATCGTCCGGCGCTCGGTTCCGTGATCCCCACGAAAAGAGGCCGTATGCTGCTGCTTGATTCCGGCCTGAATACTTCCTGCCGCCCGAATCACTATCTGCAGTTCGGCTATCTTGGATCCGCTTATATGAAAGCCGTGTTCGGAACAGACCGTGCCCGGGTGGGCCTGATCAATGTAGGGACTGAGGATGAAAAGGGTACTGAGGACGTAAAAGATGCCAATAAGCTGCTGCGTGCTTCTTCCCTGAATTACGTGGGAAGCGTGGAGGGAAAGGATCTGCTGGAAGGCGTTGCAGATGTCGTTGTTACAGACGGCTTTACGGGCAACGTGGTATTAAAGCTTATTGAAGGGACTTCTAAATATATTTTCGGTGAAATCAAGGGCATGCTTTATAAGAATGTGAAATCCAAGATCGGCGCGCTGTTTCTGAAAGACGGATTAAAAACCTTCAAGCGTTCTTTGGATGCAGACGTCAACGGCGGTGCACCGATTTTAGGCGTGGACGGTCTGGTAATCAAAAGTCACGGCAGCTCCAATGCCAGAACCATCAAGCATGTGGTTCTGAAGGCCTGCGCGCTGGCCGAGAGCAGCTTTCTGGAGGATATTAAAGGTGAATTTAATGTGCTGTCAAAAAATAAAATAATCTGACAGGCATTTGATTATAATATAAAAACGATTTGTTGTTTGGCATAGGCCGGAAAGGATGGAGTATCATGTTTGAAAAAATTAAAAAAATTGTAGTGGAGCAATTAGGCGTGGATGAAGACGAGGTCACAATGGAGGCTTCCTTTATTGATGATTTGGGGGCAGACTCTTTGGATATTGTGGAATTAATCATGGCCCTCGAGGAAGAATTTGAAATCGAGATCCCCGATGCTGCGGCTGAAAAGATCACGACTGTAGGCGACGCGGTAGAGTATGTCAAATCTATTCAGTAAGCTTGCACTGTTAGAAAAAGGGATCGGGTACTGCTTTCAAAATAAAAGTTTACTGGTAACTGCTGTGACGCATACTTCCTATGCGAATGAACACGGGCATAACGGGAAGGAGAAGCCGGAGCATAACCAGCGTCTTGAATTTTTAGGCGATTCCGTGCTGAGTACGGTGATCAGCACCTATCTTTACAGGCACTATCCGGATTTGCCGGAGGGCAATCTTTCTAAATTGCGGGCCAGTGTCGTTTGTGAGTCTGCATTGGCTGAGGTTGCCCGCCGGATTCGGCTGCAGGATTATCTGCTGCTGGGGGTCGGTGAAGAACAGACCGGAGGAAGGGACAAGCCTTCTATCCTTGCAGATGCAATGGAAAGCTTGATTGCGGCACTTTATCTCGATTCCGGCTATGAGCAGACGGAACGTGTTTTATTGGACGGCATAAGCATGAAATCCGATATTATCCGCTGCCGTAAAAATTATGAAAGAGTGGACTATAAAACGCTGCTGCAGGAGACGGTAGGGAAAAAGGGACTGGAGGTTTCCTATAGAATTGTTGAAATAGATGGGCCGCCGCATGCATGTGTTTATGTTTCCGAGGTGTCTCTTTCCGCCTCCCGCGAGCATACGCCGAATGCCTCAGAAGCTGCCTCATTTCCGCCTGTTGCCGGAAGAGGCCGCTCTAAAAAAGAGGCGGAACAAAATGCAGCGAAAGAATTGATCAAATGGCTGCACGAAACGCCGCAGCGTCCGTGATGAGATGCGGCGGTGTATTTTTTATTCAGAAAAGAGATATGATGCGTTGCGTTTGTTGATTATTCCAATTTTTATACCGCACGCAGGATGTCCTCATGATTGCTGCTTCTGCAATCAGAAGGTCATCAGCGGAAATGTCCGGGCCCCTTCGGCAGAAGAAATCCATTCTATGCTTGAGGGGTATTTTACGGTAGCACATCGCTATGATGCGGTGCAGGCTGCTTTTTACGGCGGCAGCTTTTCC